>NZ_JAVRHI010000159.1:0-138405 GCF_034105845.1 Streptomyces sp. CRN 30
CACCGGCGGCCGGGGCGGCGCGGTAGCCGATCGCGCACTCGCCGCGCCGCAGCGCCGCCGCAATGACGGTCGAGAACGACGCCTCACGGCCGGGCCGCACGTACCGCTCGGCCGGGTGCAGCGCCAGTGCCCCGCCCCGGGTGTCGAAGAGCTCCTCGAACACCGCGGTCAGGCCGGGGCGGTGGGCGATCTGTGCCAGGAGCAGCGCGGTCAGCTCGCCGCGCACGACGACGTCGGTGTCCGGGCCCGCGGGCACCACGGCCCGGCTGCGGATGTCGCACAGTTCGGCCACCACCGCGGGCACGCGGCCGGTGGCCTCGGCAACGGAGCGCAGTATCAGCAGAGTCAGCAAGGTGCGGTCGTCGGGCCGGACCGGGCCGCCGTCGTGGTCGGCGCCGAGCACGATGACACTGTCGTAGCCGGCCACGTCCAAGCCGGTCAGGGAGTCCGGACGGTCGAGGTCGAAGAGGTGGTGCTCGACGCGGAGCCCAGCGGTCCCCCGCGAGCGCGGCACGTGGGTCTCGGCCGTGCCGGTGCCCGGGCCGGCGACGATGTCGAGGAGCGAGCCCGGCCGGAGCGTGCGGCGCAGGGTCTCCACGACGAGCGGTGCCCGTCGGTTCCAGCCCAGGAGCAGCATCCGTGCGGGAGGCTCCGGCCAGGCGCGGGCGGGCGCCATGGCCGAGTCGTCCACGGGTGCACGGCGGGCGTCGAGCGGCGCGGACCGGCCGTCGTGGGCCACGGCCACCAGCCGGTCGCCGGGCTGTACGAGCGTGCCGGGTGCCGGGGTGAGCACGGCGCGGCCGTCCGGCCGTACCAGACCGACCGCGCACACCTCTGGCCGACGCAGTGCCAGTTCCTCGAAGGGCAGCCCGGCCGCCTCGGGGACGTCGAACAGGTGGAACTCGGCGCCGGAGAAGTCCAGCAGGTCGCGCAGCGCGGCCGAGAGTCCTGGCCGCCGTGCCGCCTGGACCAGCAGTTGCGTGGTGACGCGGTCGGTCTCCAGCACGGTGCCCCGCGGTCCCGCGGCAGCCTCGGCGGCGTACCGGTAGCGCTCCGCTCGGACGGCGGCGACCACCGGCGGCCCGGTCCGGGCGCCGAGCGACGCGCGCAGCGCGAGGAGCACGCGGACGACGGCCAGGTCGCCGTCGGGCCCCTCGTCGGGCAGGACCACCACCGTGCCCGCCGCCTGCGGAGCCACCAGCGCCAGCGCCTCGGGGTCGGTCGGTGCCCCGGTGCGGCACACCAGCCGTACGCCGTCGGTGAGTCCCAGGGCACTCCGCAGGGCCCGCTCCATGTCGGTCGAGTCCAGGTCGGCGAGTACGGCGACCACGCCCCGCCCACCGCCACCGGTGCCGGTGCCGGCACCGGCACCGGCGATCAGCTCACCGACCACGGTGAACACATGCTCGGACCAGCCCAGCACCACCGCGTGCCCACGCTCCAGGACCGTGGAGCGGCCGCGTCTCAGCTCGGTGAGCCGGTCGCCGAGGCCGGTGGTGACGACGCCGACGACCGTCGACACGCACAGCAGGGCGATCAGCCCGAGCAGCACGGACAGCAGCATCCGCACCGGCGCGCCCGTCACCCCGCCCAGCCGCATGGTCTCCGCGCTGGTGCGCCACACGGCGAGGAGACGACCGGACAGCGAGCGCGGTGCGCCGGGGTCGGTCCACACCAGCAGTGCGCTGACCGGGACGACGACGGCCAGGCAGCACAGGGCGAGCCAGCCGAGCAGGGCCCCCGTGCTGCGCGCCAACGTCCGGTCGAACATGTAGCGCACCCGATCGCGTAAGGAAGCCTGGTCCTGCAACCGCCGCACCTCCGCCTTCGTTCCTGAAACGGCCCCGCGTACCGAAGCGTGCGGGGTGTCGCGCGGGTGACGCGCCGCGCCACCGGCACGTTCACTCTTTCGAGTAGGAGCTGGGGGCGGTCGAGCTCTCTCCCCCCGGTGCGGACAGGACGGAACGCCATATATCGACGAAACGCGCGAGAACGCTCATGCGGGGAGATCGAGCCTCCGGCACCTCGGCCGGCGTGTTCGGATCACGGGCCAGCGCGGGCTTAACGACATCAAGACCGTCCCTATCGGCGCTTACGGTGAGAGGTTCTCTCGTGCCCGGACTCGGACTTCACCTTCCACGTGCTGCCCGCCTGTCCGGCCCAGGCCCTCGTGGAGAGTGCGATCCTCGACTCGGCGGCCACCTGGATCGACGATTACGTCCGGACGCTGCCCTCCCGGGCCGCGCCCCTGGCCGCCTTCACCGCTGTCACCCACGGCCGGCACGTCACCGCTCCCAGCGGTGAGATCCTCCTGTGGGACCGCATCACACGGCGCGCCCGGCTCGCCCTGCCCCCGCGGCTGTGGACGCGGGTCGCCGACGGGTTCACGGCGTGGACCTTCTGCGTCCTCGGCGACGTTCCGGCAGGGCACTTCGCCGGCCTGGCCGACTACCTGGCCTGGCGGGCACGGACGAGGCGGAGCGTCTGCACACCGCCTGCTGTGAGTATTTGGCCCTGGTCAACGACCTGTTCTCCTACCGCAGGGAATACCTCGCCGGGGGCCAGGCCAACGCCGTCATCGCCCTCGTCCACGGCGGATACGGCCTGCAGGAGGCCGTCACCGTCGTCTGCGACCGTATCCTCCTCGCCGAGGCCGACTAGTGGAGATCCGCACGGCTTCTGCGCCGGCACACCGGCGTTCCCCACCTGAGCGCCTGCCTCGCCGGCCGGGCGTCCCTGCTGGGCGGCAACCTGGCGTGGCATCTGCGGGCGCCCCGCTACCACGGCCCTCGACACCGCTGGGACGGCACCGTCCACCTGGCTCTCCCTCCCCTGCGCCGCCGGCCCAGATTCTTGGCGCTGAGTCCCGGGCAGCCGGTCTCCGACGGCATGCGACCTCGGCTCGTGCTCCCGGTAACGTTCGTCCTCGATGGACCGCTGGGCTTCGTCTCGCCGTCGGGCGATGCTGGCAGGTACGTCCGAGCCGAAGTTCGTGAGGGATTCTCACAGAGCGGCGTCGCCCCACTCCCGGACGACCACCTCGTCGCCGACCGACAGCTTCCCCGGCGTGATCACGGAGAACTTCGCACCGAACACTACGCCGCCGCCCGCCGCACGCCGGTAACTCGCGAGTGTGCGCAGGGGCTCCGGGCCTTGCCTCGCCCCGGCCTCCTGCTCGACCAGAGTGACGGCACAGCGCACCGCGAGCTTGGCATAGCCCAACTCGGCGGCTCCGATGGTGATGCGGCGTACGCGATCCTCGGCGTGCGGTCGGGCGGCCCAGTCGCCGTTGTCGTGATCGTGACCTTCGGGGCTTTCGGGGCTTTCGGGGCTTTCGATATCGTGGCTGTCGTGCCTGTCGATGACGATGTTCGGGCGGAACCTGTTCATCGACAGGATCGGGGCACCGCGCTCGGACATCCGCTGGTTGAGAAGGGCGAGGGAGGCGCGGGACAGCAGGTGCACCGCACTGCTGTCGGCATAGCCGGACGGGCCGGAGGTCAGGCCGTCGGCGATCCGGTCGTGCTCCGGCGGCACGCGGACCAGACGGCTGGGGGTGCCGAGGAACTCCGACAGCCAGGCGGCGGCTCCGTCACCCTGGTCGATGCCCTGGAAGGCGGCGCCGAACAGGTCGATGTCGCGGCGCGGCGCGGACGTCGTCACGTCGAGGCACAGTGTGCCGGAGCGGCCCGTGCCGTCGGCCGCGTCGAGGGTGAGCCGAGTCCCGTCGGTGCTGACGGCGGGCCGGATCAGGGCGAGGCGGGGGTGCCGGCGTTGCGTACGGAAGATCCCGTCCTCGCTGATCACCATGAAGCTGCGGTCGTGGGCAAGGCCCGCCGGCGTCAGGAGCGCATCGCTCATCGACGTGCCTGCACATCCCTTGACAGGATAGCAGATCAGATCCACGACGTTGGCCATCCGCCGCCCCCTTCGGTACACGACCACAGTAGAACGTATGCCATGACGAGGTGACGTCATCAGCGCTACAGCGCTCCGAGGCGAGCGGGGGTCAGGAGTACAGGAGTACCTGGTGATCGCGTCGTGGCGTCGCAGCCGTGCGGTCTCGCGCTGTCGTTCGCCGGCGGACCGTCAGCCGCCGGTCGTGGACGAGCTGGCCTCCTTCCGTGCGGGCGCGGGCGCGCGGGGCACGGGTCGGGGCGGCGGTGGGGTGTGCTACTGCTGTGGGGCCGGTGTCGGTCGGATGCCGATCGCTGCTCCGGTGACGCGTACGCGGGGATCGCCGGGGACCAGGCCGACCTCCAGCAGTGACGGGCGGCCCATGTCGTGGCCCTGGTGGAGGGTGAGTTCCGCGTCTGCCGGGACGAGGGCCAGGTCGCGGGCGTAGGCTCCGAACGCCGCGGCCGCGGCGCCCGTCGCGGCGTCCTCCACCACCCCGCCGACCGGGAACGGGTCACGGACGTGGAAGACGGTCGCTGATTCGCGCCACACCAGTTGTACGGTCGTCAGGTCGAGCCGTCGCATCAGCTTCAGCAGACGGTCGAAGTCGTAGTCGAGGTCGGCCAGCCGCTCACGGGTCGCGGCCGCGAGGACCAGGTGGCGCACGCCCGCGAAGGCGATCCTCGGAGGCAGGGCGGCATCGAGATCGCCGGCCTGCCAGCCGAGCCCCGCCAGAGTCTCCGTCACGTCGGCCGGGTCGGTGTCGTGCACCCGGGGCTCGACGCTGGTGAGGGTGGCCTTCAGTACGCCGTTCTCCTCGCGGACGGCGACGGGCACGTGACCCGCGGCCGTGTGGAAGTCGAAGTCGCCTTCGCCCACGCGCTCGCCCAGCGCCACCGCGGTGGCCACGGTGGCGTGGCCGCAGAAGCCCACCTCCGCCTTGGGGCTGAAGAACCGCAGCGTGAACGACCGGCCGCTGTCCGAGGCGGGGCCGGGAGTGACGAAGGCGGTTTCCGAGTAGCCGAGTTCGGCGGCGATCGCCACCATGTCGGTGTCGTGGAGAGAAGAGGCGTCGAGGACGACGCCGGCTTTGTTGCCGCCGACCGGGCTGGTGGTGAAGGCGGTGTAGTGCAGCACCTCGTCGGTCAGGGGGGCAGCCGGGTCTGTCACGGTGGTCTTCGGGGGGTTCGACATGGTCGATCGTCCTCTCTGAGGGGCTTCTTGCGTAATTGCGTGCTGGGGTGCTTGGGGTCCTCTGTCGGGTGACACCGTGGTCAGTTTCCCCCTGCGGAGGCGGGGGCGGGGGCTGGGGCGATGGCGGTGGCGGCTCTGCGGCCGGCGGGCAGTGCGAGCAGGAATCCGGTCGCGAAGGCCGCCGCGGCGAGGCAGGCCGACAGCCGCAGGCCCTCCGCGAAGCCCGACGCCGTGGTGGCGAGGGTGCCGAACAAGGCCACCCCGACAGCGCTGCCGACCTGCCGGGCGACGTTGAAGACGGCAGAGGCTGTGCCGGCGCCCTCGGCCGGTGCGGTGTCCACGATCGCGGCGGTGGCGGCGAGGGCCGTCAGCGTCTGGCCGAGGCCGGTGGCGATCAGGGCGAACAGCAGCACGGGATAGGGGGTGTGCGGCCCGGCCGGCAGCCAGCCGAGGAAGCCGAGTGCGCCCAGCGCGAGGCCGACGGCCATGGGCGGGTACGGGCCGGTGCGAGCCGTGATCCGGCTGAACAGCGGGGCGGCGACCAGCCCCATGCACACCGACGGCAGCAGGGCGAACCCCGTGGCCAGGGCGCTGAAGCCGCGCTCCTGCTGGAAGTACAGGGTGGTCAGGAACAGCATGCCGTAATAGCCGAGGCTGATCAGCAGGCCGATGGCCGCGGTCGGAGTGAAGGACGGGGCGCGGAACAGGGAGGGCGGGAGCAGCGGTGCGCGCCGGCCGCCTGCGTGGAGGTGTGCTTCGAGGACACGTTCCACGGCGGCGAAGGCGGCCAGAGCGGCGGCGCCGAGGCCGAGCGCGAAGAGCACCAGCGGTGAGGTCCAGCCGCGCGTGCCCGCCTCGTTGAGTCCGCCGGCCAGCGCGATGAGGCCGACGGCTCCCAGGAGTTGACCGAACGGGTCCGGTTTCGCCGCCTTGCCTCGCGGCCGGGAGGCGACCGGGAAGTGCCGCAGCGTCAGAGCGATCGCGAGGAGGGCGACGGGGAGGTTCAGCCAGAACACCGCGCGCCAGCCGCTGCCCGCGACCAGCAGTCCGCCGGCCACCGGACCGGTACCGAAGGCGACCGAGGCGACCGCGCCCCAGACGGTGACGGCGCGGGCGCGTACCGCGCGGTCGGGGTAGGTGGCCCCGAGCAGGCCGAGCGACGCGGGCACCAGCAGTGCCGCGCCCGCACCCTGTCCCAGCCGGCCGGCGATCAGCGGCGCCGGTGATCCGGCGAGGGCGCAGACCAGCGAGGCGACGGTGAAGACGCCGAGTCCGGTCAGGAACGTCCGGCGGTGGCCGACTCGGTCGGCGAGCGCGCCACCGAACAGCAGCAGACCCGCGAACAGGGCGCTGTAACCGTCGACGATCCACTGCAGGGCGGTGGCGCCGGTGCCGAGCGAGGTGCGGATGTCGGGGATGGCCACGTTGACGACGGTGACGTCGAGCATGACCAGGAAGTAGCCGAGGCTGAGGGCGATCAGTGGAGCCATGGCGAGGGCGGGTTGAGGCGCGGCGGCGCTCAGTCCGGTTGTCGGGTCCGTGACCCGCTCTGGGGGCAACCTCGTGGTCGGCCTCCTACTCAGCCTCGTGGTCGGATCCGTGGTCGGTCCCGTGGTCGGCCTTCTGCGGGCGGCGAGGTGCGTTGCTCTCATGGAGAGATCATCGAAGGCGGACACTTCGCCGTAGGTCGAAGTGTCGATGTCGTACGCTGCGGTCATGACGAGCGAGCCGCTCAAGCAGCAGACCGACAGCGGCCGGGCACAGCAGGTGGTGGCGGTGCTCGCTCCAGGCGCGGATACGCCTCAGGGGGGTTGATCGTCACGCCTCCCGTGACAGCGGGTGCCTCCGCGCCGCAGTCGGCGATGGACGACTTGGCGCCCTCAACTTCGCGTACGGCCTGCTGGACGGGGCCGGTGCCGCCGACCGTGTGGCTCTCGCGCTGCGTCTCACTCGTGACGGTGCCGACGGTACGGCGTGCGATCGGCACGTGCCCGGCCCGCACCTCGGTGCACCGACGGCGTGGATGAGGGTACGGCGCGTGGCGTGAAGTAGTGGAGGCGCCCTTGCCACTCCCCCACCATCCGCGTCGTCCCCGTCCGCTTGCCACCTCCGCTCCTATTACGTCGCCGCCTTATGTCGAATCATGCATTCCGTCATCCGTGCATCTCTATTGCGATTCCTCCGTTCCTGTGCCTCATGAGCGAGCCGGTCGCTGAATGCCGGTTGAATTCAGCGGCGCTCCGGCAGGGCGGGAATTCCGTATTCACCGGCACACGTCAGGCCGGCAGGTGGATGAGAATCCGAAAGGACACGGCTCCGGCAGGTAAGTCAAGACTTACCTTTCCGGGAGTTCGACCGTAGGGTACGGGTCGAATCGAAGGAGTTCCCTGTTGTCGGAGATTATTGATTCCGCCGCGCGTGCGGTTGCGGCGGAGCAGGCTTATGTGTCCTCCCTGTACGAGTTGCTCACCGAGCGGCTTTCCGAGGCGCGGGTTCGCCGGGCCGAGGTGTTGAAGGCCTCGGCGGAGAGTGCCGGTGAGGTCTACGAGAGAGACATCACCGCCGAGCGTCTGGCCAAGGAGATCGGCAGGCTGGAGGGCGCGGAAAAGGGGCTGGTCTTCGGGCGCGTCGACTGGACGGACGGCACGGCCCTGCGTATCGGACGGATCGGCCTGCACACGGAGGAGGACGATCTGCCGCTGCTCGTGGACTGGCGCGCGAACGCGGCGCGGGCCTTCTACGAGGCGACGCCGGTCCACCCGATGGACCTGCGGCGGCGCCGGCACCTGCGTGTCGAGGAGCGCACGGTCGTCTCGGTGAGCGACGAACTGCTGGACGGCACCGCCCCGACCGGCGAGGACGTCGTGGGCGACGGCCCGTTGACCGAGGCTCTGTCGGCACGGCGTACGGGCAGGATGCACGCGGCCGTCGCGACGCTGCAGGCCGAGCAGGACGAGATCGTCCGCTCCGCGCACCGCGGGGTGACCGTGGTGCAGGGCGGGCCCGGCACCGGCAAGACGGTGGTCGCCCTGCACCGGGCGGCGTACGTCCTGTACGCGTTCCCGCGTGCCGCCGAGGAAGGTGTCCTCGTGGTGGGCCCCAACGCCCGGTTCCTCGACTACATCTGCCAGGTCCTGCCCTCGCTCGGCGAGAACGACGTCGACCTGGCGACCTGCCGGGAACTGGCCGGGGTGTCCACGGACGCGGTGGACCCGTTCGACACGGCGCGTCTCAAGGGCAGCGGCGACCTCGCCGACGCGTTGGCCCGTCTGCTGCGCGTCCGCCAGGCCCCCGCCGGTGACTTCACCGTGCGGGTCGGGCGGGAGCCGGTGTCTCTGTCCGGTGAGGAGGTCGCCGCGGCACGCGACGCCGCCGTGGCGGCCGTACCGGGGCACAATCCCGCGCGCCAGGTGTTCAAGGAACTCCTCGTGGACGCCGTCACCGACGCGATGCGGCGGGACATGGGCGACCTTCTGGAGCAGATCGACGCCGATACCGAACGGCTGACGGGCCTCGATCTCGACCGGTTCACGGGAGCCGCCGGGCGCCGTGCCGAGGGCGCGGCCGCCTCGGACCCGGTCCACGGACTGGACGTGGACGCCGTGCGGGCCGACCTCCTCGGCGACGCCGGCGTCGACCGGGCGGTCGAGGCGCTGTGGCCGCGGCTGGCACCCGATGACCTCCTCGACGCGCTCCTGACGGACGCCGGCGCCCTCGCCGAGCACCTGCCCCGCCTGACCGAGCGGGAGCGGTCCCTGCTGCTGCGCGGTCCGGACGACGCGTGGACCGATGCCGATGTGCCGTTGCTGGACGAGGCGGCGAACCTGGTCGACGGACCGCCCCGGCGGACGTACGGGCACGTCGTCGTCGACGAGGCGCAGGAACTGACCGCCATGCAGTGGCGGATGATCGTCCGTCGCTGCCCGGCGAGGGCGATGACACTGGTGGGCGACTTCGCCCAGGCGGGTCCGGTCACGACGGCACGCGACTGGAAGGAAGCGCTCGGCCCCCACCTCGGACCGCGGTTCGCGCTGCACCACCTGACCGTCAGCTACCGCACCACGCGGGAGATCCTCCAGAGCGTCCGGGACCTGCTCACGCGGATCGCTCCCGACCAGAAGCCCACGCGGTCGCTGCGCGGTGGTGAGAATCCCCGCACGGTGACCGCACCGCCGGAGGGGCTGGTCGCCGCCGTCGCCCGGGAACTGAGCGCCCAGAGCGCCGCACACCCGGGTGAGCTGCTGGCCGTGATCTGCGCTGACGACCGGGTGAGCGAGCTGACGGCCCGCGGCGTCGGTCACCACGCACGGGTCGTGCCGGCGTCCGAGGCGCGCGGCCTGGAGTTCGACGGGGTCGTCGTCATGGCCCCCGATGAGATCGTCGCGGCCCGCCCCGGTGGGGAACGGGATCTGTACGTGGCCCTGACCCGGGCCACCAAGCGTCTGTGCACCGTGACCGACCGGCCCGCGTACGGCGAGAGGTAGTTCCCATGGACATCTTCGAGACGAAGAACGGTTCGGTGCGAGGGTTCCGGGCCTCCGCCGACGTCGTCGCCGTCCTCGGCATCCCCTACGCCGCCGCACCGTTCGGCGCCGGCCGGTTCCGGGAGCCCCGTCCGGTGTCCCCGTGGGACGGGATCCGGGACGGGGGGCGATTCGGTCCGATCTCCCCGCAGTCGGCGCGGCTGCCCGGCGCGCCCGTGTGGTCCCCCGGCGACGAGGACATCCTCACCGTCAACGTGTGGACACCGGAGCCCGGCGCGAGCCGGCTGCCGGTCCTCGTCTGGATCCACGGCGGTGCCTACACCTTCGGCTCCTCGGCCCAGCCCGACTTCGACGGCACCGTCCTGGCGCGGGCCGGGCTGGTCGTGGTCACCTTCAACCACCGGATCGGGTTCGAGGGCTTCGGCCATGTTCCGCCGGGCGGGGGGCCGGCCCACCCGGACAACCGGGGTCTGCTCGACCAGGTCGCCGCCCTGCGCTGGGTGCGCGAGAACATCGCCGTCTTCGGCGGTGACCCGGACCGCGTCACCGTGGCCGGGCAGTCCTCCGGGGCCGCCTCGGTCGCGTGCCTGATGGCGATGGACCGTGCTCGCGGCCTCTTCCGCCGGGCCGTCGCGCACAGCCCCGCCAGCCCCTGCTACACGCATGACATCGCCGCCGCCACCACGCGTGAGGTCGCCGCCGCCGCGGGCTGTCCGGCCACGTCCGAGGGGCTGGCCGCCGCGACCCCGCAGGCCCTCGTGGCCGCTTCCGACCGGGTGGTCGACCGGTACCGGAGCGACCCCGCCTCCGGCTCGCGTCACTACGATCCCTCGCTCTACGCCCCCGTCCTCGACGGCGACGTCCTGCCCGCCGACCCGCTCACGGCCCTGGCGGACGGCGCGGCGCGGGACGTGGATCTGCTGGTCTGCTCCACCACGCAGGAGTACTGGCTGCTCGACGCGGTCGGCAGCAGCGCGAAGGTCACGACCGAGCGTCAGCTCGACCGCTTCGCCCGGGACTTCGGCCTTCCCGAGGGCCTGGTGGCCGGCTACCGCGCCGCGCTGCCGCAGGCCCCGGTGCTCGACGTCTATCTCTCCGTCTTCGGCGACCTGCTGTTCGGCGAGTACGGCGACCGGCTCGCCGAAGCGCACACCCTGGCCGGCGGCCGGGCGTTCCTGTCCCGCTTCGACCGGCGGCGCACCGGCCCGGACACGGTGGTCCGCGCCTGGCACTGCGCGGACGTGCCCTTCGCCTTCGGCAACCTCGACGACGAGCGTCTGGCGTTCCTGATCGGTGGCGCTCCCACCGCCGCGGACCAGGATCTGTCCCGTCGGATGGTGCGTGCGTGGGCCGACTTCGCCGCCACCGGCAACCCCGGCTGGGCCCCTGTCGGCGGGGCCGCCACCGAGATCCACAGGTGGGCCACCAGCCCCCCGGACGGCGCCGACGAGCTGCCCGCGGTCGCGCTGCGGGCCCTGTGGGCGAAGGCGGACTTCCCCGTCCTGCGTCCCTGAACAGCGCCCCGGTCGCCCCGGCCGCGCGGCCGGGGCGCCGGTGTCCGTGCCCGCGCGGCCCGGTGCCGCCGAGGTCTTCGCCTCGGCCCGGTCCTCAGTCCACCGGGACCCCCGCGGTGTCCGGCAGCCGCAGGTGTCGGCCCGTGAACCGGGCCCGCAGCGCACGGTCGTGGGTGACCAGCACGATCGTCTGGGACGATCCGGACAGTGCCTCCTCCACTTCCTCGACCAGCGCCGGTGACAGGTGGTTGGTCGGCTCGTCCAGGAGGAGCAGATCGGCGGGTTCCGACACGAGCCGGGCCACGTCCACGCGGCGGCGCTGGCCGTAGGAGAGCTCGCCCATGCGCGTGCCCAGTTCGGACGGGCGGAAGAGCCCGAGGGCGAGCAGAGCGTCGGCCTGCTCGTCGGCCGTGCCCGCGCGACCCCGGCCGAACGCCTCGACCACCGTCAGGCCGGGCGGCCACGGCGTCTCCTCCTGGCGCAGATGGCCCACCCGGCCCGGCACCCGCACCACGCCCTCGTCCGGCCGTACTTCCCCGGCGAGTAGTTTCAGCAGTGTCGTCTTGCCGGAGCCGTTGGGTCCGGTGACGAGCAGCCGGCCGCCGTGGTGGAGGGTGAGCGACCCCAGCCGCAGGCGGTCCCCCACGCGCACGTCCGCCAGGTGCAGGGCGTCAGGCTCCGCGTACGCGGTCGCGGTGCCCGCCGGGGAGCCGGCAGCCGCCGCCGTGGGAGGTGTGAAGGCCAGGGGTGTTGGTGGCGGCGCCACCGGGTGGGCCGCCAGCCGCTCGGCCCGTTCACGGGCGTTGCGGACGCGGGCCATCGTGCCGTGTGCCCGCCCCCGGGCGCGGAAGCCGCCGTGGCCGAAGTTGGCCAGTGCCGCCTTGCGCGGGATGGTGCTCAGGCGGACGGCGTGGCCGGCGGCCAGCCGCTCGTTGCGGGCCAGCTCGGAGCGCCACTGCTCGTGTTCCTCAGTCCGGCGACGGCGCTCGGCCGCCTTGGCCGTGCGGTAGCCGGCGTAGCCGTTGCCGTAGCGGGTCACCTTTCCCTCCTCGGCCTCGAAGACCGTCGCCGTCAGGCGCTCCAGGAAGACGCGGTCGTGGGTGACGGCCAGCACCGTGCCGCGGTGGGCGCGCAGTTGTGTCTCCAGCCACTCGACGGCCCGGTCGTCGAGGTCGTTGGTCGGCTCGTCCAGCAGCAGCAGCTCGGGCCGTCCGGCCAGGACACCGGCCAGGGCGAGCCGGGCACGCTCACCGCCGGAGAGCGTGCCGAGGAGACGCTCACGGCGCAGGACGGGCAGACCGAGGTGGTGCATCGCCACGTCGGCGCGGTGGTCTGCGTCGTAGCCGCCCCGCGCCTCGTAGCGTCCGAGGAGGACGCCGTAGGCGGCGAGCGCCGCCGGGTCCTCCGCCGCGCCGAGGGCCCGTTCGGCGCGGCGCAGTTCCGCTTCCAGGACGCGCAGGTCGGCCAGGGCGAGGTCGACGGCGTCCTGGACGGTCGCGGTCGGGGGCAGCGGGAGGCTCTGCGGGAGGTAGCCGATGCCGCCGTCGGCGATCACGGTGACCTCGCCGCTGTCCGGGCGTTCCCGGCCGGCGGCGATCCGCAGCAGGGTGGACTTGCCGGCTCCGTTGTCGCCGATCAGTCCGGCCTTCTCGCCCGGCCTCAGCGAGAGGGAGACCTGGTCGAGGACGGTGCGGCCGGGGTAGCGCTTGCCGACGCGGCAGAGGGTGAACTGTGAGGTGTGCAAGATCAGGTCCTTCCTGGGCGCGGCGCGCCGCGCCCGGGTCGGCGGGGTGAGGGATGCACGGAGGGGCGCGGCGACGGCGGAGCGGTGCTCTACGCGGTCGGCGCCGGTGATGTCACAGGGAACCCATGGGGCAAGACAGTACGCCGTACTCGGCTGTTTGGCAAGACGATACGTCTCGTCTCGCCGAGTGGGCGGGCGGGCGGGCGGGCGAATGCGCCGGGATTCGCGGCGCAGGCCGGGCCGGGCGGCGGCGACCGGCCCGGCCCGGTTCGGCCCGGTTCGGTCCGGTTCGGTCCGGCCCGGCCCGGCCCGGTTCGGTCCGGTTCGGTCCGGTTCGGTTCGGTCCGGCCGGCTCACGTCAGCGGCGTCGCTGGTCGGTCCGCAGCTCGAAGTCGCCGTAGCTGTTGTCGACCGGGTTGACGGTGACGCCGGGGGCGACGATCTCGTCGATGGCGTCAAGGACGTCGGTGGACAGGGTGACGTCGGCGGCGGGCAGGAACGCCTCCAGCTGTTCCATGGTGCGCGGGCCGATGATCGCCGAGGTGACGCCGGGGTGGTGGACGACGAAGGCGACGGCCAGCTCGATCAGGGTGAGGCCGGTCTTCTCCGCCAGGACGGCGAGTTGTTCGACGGCGTCGAGTTTGCGCTGGTTGGCGGGGGTGCTCATGTCGAAGCGGGCCTGCGGGCGGGCGGCGGAGGCCGGGCCCTCGGTGGCGTGCTTGCGGTAGCGGCCCGAGAGCCAGCCGCCGGAGAGCGGGCTGTAGGTGAGGGTGCCCATGCCGTGGCGGCGCGCGGTGGGCAGTACGTCCTCCTCGATGCCCCGGACGAGGAGCGAGTACGGCGGCTGCTCGGTCACGAACCGCTCCAGGTTCCGCTCGCGCGAGGTCCACTGGGCCTCGACGATCTGCGAACCGGAGTAGGAGGAGGAGCCGATGTAGCGGATTTTGCCCTGGCGGACGAGGTCGGTGAGAGCGCCGAGGGTCTCGGCGACGTCCGTGTCGGGGCTGGGGCGGTGCACCTGGTAGAGGTCGATGTGGTCGGTGCCGAGCCGCCGCAGCGAGTGCTCGACCGCGCGGAAGATCCAGCGGCGCGAGCCACCCCGCTGGTTGGGGTCGTTCTGATCCATGGGCATGAAGAACTTGGTGGCCAGGAAGACGTCCTCGCGACGGCCCCGCAGCGCCTTGCCGACGATCTCCTCGGAGACCCCGGCGGAGTAGACGTCGGCGGTGTCGACGAAGTTGATCCCGGCGTCGAGGGCGCGGTGGATGATCCGGATGGAGTCGGCCTCGTCCTCGTTGCCCCAGGGGCCGAACATCATCGCGCCCAGGCAGAGGGGGCTGACCTGGACGCCGGTACGGCCCAGCGGTCGGTACTGCATGGAGTGGTTCTCCTCTTTGGTGGGGGGGGTCAGTCGTTTGCGGAGGACACGACCGTGCCGGTGGTCGTCCAGCTCGCGAGCAGGTTCAGGGCCTGCTGTTCTGGTGAGTCCGGCTCGGGTGTGTAGAAGTTGAGGCGCAGGCCGGGGTCGGACGGCAGGTCCATGGCTTCGTAGGGCAGGTCGAGGGTGCCGACCAGCGGATGACGGAACCTCTTCACTCCGGACCGGTGGAACTTCACATCGTGGCGGGCCCAGCGGCGGGCGAACTCGTCGCTCTTGGCCGTCAGCTCGCCGATCAGGTCCGTCAGCGCTTTGTCGTGCGGCGCGCGGCCCGTCTCGGTGCGCAGGAAGGCGACCGCGTCGTCGGCACTCCTGTCCCAGTCGGCCCAGAACTCCTGGGCCGCGGGGTCCAGGAACAGGAAGCGGGCGCTGTTGACCGGGCCGCGCCGGGCGAACAGCGGGGAGTCGAACAGCGGCGCGTACAGTGCCCGGCCCAGGGCGTTGGCGGCCACGACGTCGAAGCGGGCGTTGCGGACGAACGCCGGTACGCCGGTCATCGAGTCGAGTATCCGCAGGATCGTGGGCCGTACCCGGGAGGAGGTCGCGGTGGGCCGCCGCCCGGCGGGAGTCGACGCGCGGGCGAGGTCGTAGAGGTGGGTGCGTTCGGCCTCGTTCAGCTGCAGGGCGTGCGCGAGGGCTTCGAGGACTGAGTCCGAGGCGCCGGCGAGGTTGCCGCGCTCCAGGCGGACGTAGTAGTCCACGCTCATGCCGGCCAGCAGGGCGACCTCTTCGCGCCGCAGCCCTGGGACACGGCGGTTTCCGCCGTAGACCGGCAGCCCGGCCTGCTCGGGGGTGATCCTGGCCCGCCGGGTGCTGAGGAACTCCCGCACCTCGGCGGCCAGGTTCTTCCGTTCAGGGCCGGCCATGGTCGCTCTCCGGGCAGGGGACCGTACGGCAGGGAGCGGGTGGGACAGTGGCTTCGGCGGGCGGCGGTGGCACGGGGGGACTCCTCGGATCGGCGTGGTTCTTGTGCCGGCTCCTTCACCGTAGGTCGGCCGGCGCGGGCCTGCGAGGTACTGCCAGTACCCGGAAGAGCGGTGACTCCCACCCGCGCGGCCGTGCGAGGTCTCCTGGAGCGGACCGGGAACGCGACCGGGGACGCGACCGGGGCCGGGGACGGGGACGGGGCTGTCACTGCCCGGCCGGGCCCCCGGAGCCCCCGGAGCCGCCGGGCCATGGACACCCGTGAGGCTCCCAAGGTGCTGGAGCGGCCGTGCGCAGGCACTCTGTGATCAGCGCGACGGGTGCCCGCGCCCGTGCCCGCGTGGACAGCGGCCCGTCCGTCACCCGGGCGTTCACCGGCAACGTACCCGTCAAGGAAAAGGACCCTGTGATGCAGACCCTCGTTCTCAACAACGGCGTCGGGATGCCCGCCCTGGGGCTCGGTGTCTTCCAGACCCCGCCCGACGAGACCATCGCCGCCGTCACCGCCGCCCTCGACCTGGGTTACCGGCACATCGACACCGCCGCCGCCTACGGCAACGAGCGCGAGGTCGGCCGGGCGATCCGCGAGTCCGCGGTTCCCCGGGACGACATCTTCGTCGAGACGAAAATCTGGATCAGCGACTACGGCTACGACGAGACCCTGCACGGCTTCGACAAGAGCGCCGCGAAGCTGGGCCTGGACCGCATCGACCTGCTCATCCTCCACCAGGCGCTGCCGTCCGACTTCGACAGGACACTCGCCGCCTACCGCGCCCTGGAGAAGCTCCTGGCCGACGGCAAGGTCCGCGCCATCGGCGTCAGCAACTTCATGGTCGACCACCTGACCGCCCTGCTCGACGCGACCGGTGTCGTGCCGGCCGTCAACCAGCTGGAGGTCCACCCCTACTTCCAGCAGCGCGCCGTCCTCGACTTCGACGACGCCCACGGCATCCGCAGCCAGGCGTGGTCCCCGATCGGCGGCATCACCTTCTACCCGGGCTACGGCGAGCACCGCAGGAGTGTCCTTCAGGACCCGGTCGTCACCGGCATCGCCGAGGCCCACGGCAAGAGCCCGGCCCAGGTGCTGCTGCGCTGGGGGCTCCAGCAGGGCCGCTCGGTCATCCCCAAGTCCACCAAGCGCCATCGCATCGCCGAGAACATCGACGTCTTCGACTTCGAACTCGGCCCCGACGACATGGCCGCCCTGGACGGGCTGGAGACCGGCCACCGCGGCGGACCCGAGCCGGAGGCCGTCACCCTCGCGGAGTACGGCCGGGCCGTTCCCGAGGCCTGACGCCCGCGGAACTACCGGCCGGGGCCGGGCTGGAACCGCCACCGGCCTTCGGAGACCACGTCCATCTCGCCGTCCCGGACGCGGACGGCCGTCTCGTCGTCGATGAAGTAGAGCGGGAAGTCGGCCCGCGCGGTGATGCGATCGGCCCAGGCGTCGTCCCGCTCGGGGAAGTCCGGTGAGTACAGGTGGGGCTTGAGATACCAGTCGAAGAGGCCGAACGGTGGCTCCAGGGTCGTCGCGCCCAGCGCGTGGAGGTCCGCGGTGTCGCCGATGACGTCGGCGGAGTGTGCGGTGAGATGGCGGCTGAAGATCATTGATCCGGCGCTGAACCCCACGTAGACGCGGCTCTCCAGCGCCTTCAGGAAGCCGTCGGCGAGGCCGTTGCCGGTGATGCTGCGCGCGAGGTGGTAGTGGTTGCCGCCACCGACGTAGACGACGTCGGCGTGGAGCAGCCGGTCGAGCACCGTCGCCGGGGGCAGTCCGTTCAGTTCCAGGACGTCGAACTCCTGCCAGCCGAGGCCGTGCAGGCGGTTCAGGTCCGCGACGAGCCATCCGTGGTCCCCGGGCTCGGCGACCGACGCCGTGGGGATGTACACGGCGTTCGCCGCTCCGAACGGCTTGCCCAGCATGTCCCGCAGCGCGTCCCGCTGCGTGTCGTTACGCAGGCCACCCGCCGTCAGCAGAAAGTTCATCGGGCGAGCCAAACACGACTCACCGGTCCGCGCAAGCGGTCCTCCAACACGCTGCCGCGTGCCGGGAAGAGAGGGCTACTTATGGCCAAAGACGCTGGTTAGCGGGCTGTTGCGGCTGTGTAAAGGCGCATGTGGTGCCCGTCCGGGCGGGAGCTGTGCGGTGCCGGTCGGGCGACCGCTTTCCGGACAGTGATCTCCGCAGTGATGACAGTGGGACGACGGCGCTGCGATCATCGGTGCGCGTCGATCTCCGGCGCGATCACCCGACCTTTTCCCCCGACGCTGTGGGGCCCGCCGCGCAGCGTGGCCTCGACGTGTCCGGTGAGAGGAGCTGTCACCATGGCGAAGCTGTCGCCCACCGCACCGCACGGAAGACCTGCCACATCGCACGGAAGACCCACCGCACCGCACGCAACACCCGCCACTCTCACGCGGGGCCGCAGACGGACGGCCACATACCTGTGGGTCGTGACCTCGGCCTGCCTGGCCCTGGTCTCCGCGGCCGTCCCGGCCCGCGCGGCCGGTGACGGCCCGCCCGGCCCGGCGACGGCGCCGCGGCTCATCCACGCGGTTGCCGACCGCGGCGCGGACTCCGTGCCGCTGACCGGGCCGCAGCGGCGGCGCCTGCTGGAGCGGGCCGGTGACCGGAGCGAGGAGACGGCCCGCGTGGCCGGCCTGGGCGACGGCGAGGAACTCGTGCCCAAGGACGTCGTCGAGGACGCCGACGGCACGGTCCACACCCGCTACGAACGCACCTACGACGGGCTGCCCGTGATCGGCGGTGACCTCGTCGTCCACGACGGTGCCACGGACACCTCGGACACCTCGGTCACCTGGAACGCCCGGCGCGATCTCGGCTCCCCGTCGACCCGGGCCGAGATCACCTCGGCCGACGCCGGCCGGCGGGCGCGCTCCCTGGCCGCCTCGCGCCACGACGTGCGCGAGACCGGGGAGACCCGGTCGCGCCGCGTCGTGTGGGCGGCCTCGGGCACACCTCGACTCGCCTGGGACAACGTTGTCGAAGGGACTCGTGAGGACGGCACACCGAGCCGGCTGCACGTCCTGACCGACGCGTCGAGCGGCGGACAGCTCGCCTCCTGGGACGACATCCAGGCGGGCGAGGGCATCAGCCAGTACAGCGGGCCGGTGTCGCTGGCGACGACCCGCAACGGCGACCTCTACGAACTCACCGATCCGCAGCACGGCAACCACCGCACCTACGACGTCGGTGACGGCGGCCGCACCCTGCTGACCGACGCCGACGACGTATGGGGCGACGGCACCCCCGCGCACCCGCAGACCGCGGCCGTCGACGCCGCCTACGGTGCGCAGCGCACCTGGGACTTCTACCACGACCGCTACGGTCGGAACGGCATAGCCGACGACGGGGTGGGCGCGACCTCCCGCGTGCACTACGGCGACGCCTACGCCAACGCCTTCTGGGACGATCTGTGCTTCTGCATGACCTACGGCGACGGCATCGGTGACCAGCACCCGCTGACCGAACTGGACATCGCCGCGCACGAGATGACTCACGGGGTTACCTCATACACCGCCGGTCTGATCTACACCGGGGAGTCCGGCGGGCTGAACGAGGCCACCAGCGACATCATGGGAACCGCGGTGGAGTTCTTCGCCGCCGGTGCGCGGGACGTGCCCGACTACACCATCGGTGAACTCGCCGACGTCCGCGGCACCGGCAAGCCGCTGCGGTACATGGACGAGCCGTCCAAGGACGCCTCCGCCAAGGGCACCTCGCAGGACTACTGGACGGACGGGACACGGAAACTCGATCCGCACTTCAGCTCCGGCGTCGGCAACCACTTCTTCTACCTGCTGGCCGAGGGCAGCGGCGACAGGAGTGTCAATGGCATCGCCTACAGCAGCCCCACCTACGACGGGCTGCCGGTGGCGGGCATCGGCCTGCACAACGCCACCGACGTCTGGTACCGGGCCCTCACCCGCTACATGACCAGCACCACCGACTACGCCGGAGCACGCGAGGCCACCCTGCGCGCCGCCGCCGACCTCTTCGGCACCACCAGCGACGCCTACGAGGCGGTCGGCAACGCGTGGGCGGCCGTCAACGTCGGCGCACGCTTCGTCCACCACATCGCCGCCGACGCGCCGCCGGCCCGCGACGCCGCCGTGGGACAGCCGGTCGACCGGACCGTCACGGCCACCTCCACCCGGCCGGGCGCCCTCAGGTACTCGGCCACGGGGCTCCCGGACGGGCTCGCCATCGGTGCCACCGACGGCCGCATCACCGGCACACCGACCCGTGCGGGGGATTTCGCCGTCGAGGTGTCCATCACCAACTCGGCCGCCGAGACACGCACACTGGCCTACACGTGGACGGTACTGGCCTCGGGCGGTGACCACTTCGTCAATCCGGACCGGTACGACATTCCGAACTGGAAGACCGTCGAGTCACCCCTGACGGTCACCGGGCGGGGCGGAGCGGCGCCGGCCGACCTGAAGGTGAGCGTGGACCTCGTCCACGAGTTCATCGGCGGGCAGATCATCGAACTCGTCGCCGAGGACGGCACCGTGCTGATGGTGAAGGACTTCGTCTGGGACACCGGCGACGAACTCCACACCACCTTCACGGTGGATGCCTCGGCGCTGCCCGCCGACGGCACGTGGACCCTGCGTGTCACCGACAACACCCCGGGCATCTACCTGGTCGACCCCGGATACCTCGACCGCTGGTCGCTGACCTTCTGACCTCCCGAGCGCGGCATCGCGGCGAGGTAGTCGCCGAACCCGCCGCGGGCCCGTGCCGTCAGGCGGGGTGAGGTGAGGACGGGGCACCGGGCGGTGCGCAGTACCCGGTGTCCCCCGCGCTCAAGGGCCTCGACCAGTGCCGCGTCCTCGCCTGCGGCCAGGGGCGGGAAACCTCCCGCGTCGACGTAGGCGGCGGCGTCGATCCCCAGGTTGGCGCCGTGCACGTGCGGGTGGTGCCACACCGCTGAACCGCCGGGCCGGGACGCCTCGTAGAGCAGGCGGTGGGGCGCGGCGAGCGGGGACGTGGACGGCAGGACGACCGTGCCGACCACCGCCTGCCAGCCCTCCGCCGCCCTGGCCAGCTGGTGGGCGAGCCAGCCGCGCGGGACGGTGCTGTCGGCGTCCGTGGTGGCGATCCAGGTGCCGCCGTCCCCGGCGTACCGGTCCAGTGCGTGGCGCACGCCCGTGTGCCGGGCGACACCGGGGTTGCGGCAGTCGGTGGTGACCAGCACGGCTCCGGCCTCCCGGGCGATCGCGGCCGTACGGTCCCGGCACGCGTCGGCCACCACCACGGTCACCGTGCGGACACGGCCGAGGGCGGAGTGGCGGGCCGCGGCGCCGACAGCGGTGAGGGCGCCGGGCAGAAGGGCCTCCTCGTCATGGGCCGGGATGACCACGGCCACGGTGCGGTGAGCCCTCACACCAGGCCCTCCGCGGCTGCCACCGACAGCGGCGGCGGACCGCCGGGAACGGTGCGCCGGTGGACCTGGAGGACGAAGTCCTCCTCGCGGTGATCGGCGACGAGTGCCAGGCCGGGCATGTCGGCGAGACGGTGTGCGATACCGGTGCCGGTGGTCAGGTGCTCGGGCACCGGGTGGTTCCAGTGGACGGTGACCAGGGTGCCGCCGGGTTCGAGGACGTCGGCTGTCTGCCGCAGCAGCCGGGTCAGTCCGGCGTCGTCGAGGTAGTAGAGCAGTTCGGAGAGGACGACGAGGTCGAAGGACCGGTCCGTCGGCCACTGTTCGGGCACCAGCAGGTGCCGGACTTCCACGTTCGGGAGGTCCGCGGTGCGGCGGCGGGCCGTCCCGGCCGCCGCCGCGACCCGGTCACAGGCGAGCACGGTGTCGCAGCGACCGGCCAGCCTGCGCGTCAGTTCGCCGACCGAGCAGCCGGGTTCGAGGGCGCTGCGGTAGCGCGGCTGCGGCAGCGCCGCCAGGGTCAGGTCGTACTTGCGGCGCTCGTACCACCGGTCCGTCAGGCTCCACGGGTCCTCGGCGCGGCGGTACATGTCGTCGAAGTACTCCCCCGGTGTGCCGGGCGGGCGGGTCCGGGTCATGCGAACACCACCTCGAACGCGCGCAGGTGGTGGGCGAGTTCGGCGGGAGGGAGCACCGCGGCGTCGCCCTCTTCCGGGCCGAGCGGGTGGATCTGGCTGACGAAGCGGTCCACCGCGGCCCGTTTGCGTGCCTGGACGGCCGGTGGCAACGCGATACGGGCGGCGCGGTCCCACGGCACGCACGGGTCGCCGGGTTCGGCCCAGTGCCATGTCCACACGGGGTAGAAGCGGCAGGGTACCGAGGCGGCTCGGGCGGCCGTACGGGCGGCGCGGCCGGCTGCCTCGTGGTCGCCGTGCACGTCGCCGGTCCAGGGTGCCAGGCACAGCGCGGCACCCGGCAGCAGGTCCGTGAGCCGGGCCGCGAGGCTGTCCTCCTGCCCGGCCACCTCGGTGTCGGGCAGCCGCAGCCGTACGACCTCGGTGTCGCGCAGGCCGAGTTCGTCCAGTGCCGCGCGCAGTTCGCGGGCCCGTATCCCGGCCAGCCGGCCGGGGGTGACGCGGGTGCTGCCCGGGTGGGACGCCTCGCCGTCGGAGACGGACACCACGGTCACCTCCAGGCCGGTCTCGGCCAGCAGGGCGAGGGTGCCACCGACGCCGAGGACCTCGTCGTCGGGGTGGGCCGCCACGACGACCGCCCTGCCCGCCTCCGGCAGGGCGAACGGGGGCATCCGGGCCCAGCCGTCCCATGCCCGCCAGCGGGCCTCGTCGGTGCCGGGGGCCTGGATGGGGTCGGCGTAGGTGTCGGCTGACGGGGTGGGGGTGTCGGTCGCGTCGGCGCGGGGGCCGGTCATGTCGGCACGGGTGCCGGTCAGGTCCGCGCGGGCGGCGGTCGTGTCGGAGGGGGCGGGGGTCACGTCGGCACGGGCGGCGGTCACGTCGGCACAGGCGGCGGTCGTGTCAGAAGGGGCAGCGGTCGTGTCGGAAGGGGCGGCCGTCGCTTCGGCACGAACGGCGGTCACGTCAGCACGAGCGCCGGTCACCTCGGCACGAGCGCCGGTCACGACGGCACGGGCGGCAATCGTGTCGGAGGGGGCGGTCGCGTCAGAGGGGTGGGCTGTCATCGGTCGGCTCCGGTGCCTCGGGTCACCCGCTCGCCGAGCGCGGCCAGGTCGCGTTCGGCGTGGTGCTGGCGGATGTACACGGCCAGGTCGGCGGCCTGGTGGGCATGGCGACCGTCATGGCACAGCGGGCCCGCTCCGGTCGCGCGTCCCACATGGTCCAGTACCTCGGCGCAGGCCTGCGCCACCACCGCCCGTACGCGCAGTGCCCGCAGTGCGGCACCGCCGCCCTCGTCCAGGGGGTCGGCGTCGATCTCGTCCGCCGCCCGGCGCAGTACCGTGCCCGCCGTGTGCAGTTCCAGGTCCACGGCGCCGGCGTGCGCGTCGGTGAGGGGGTCGGCACGGCCGCCGGCCCGTTCGAACAGGACGCGGGCCAGTGCCTCGGCCCCGCCGTACCAGCAGGCGGCCACACCGACACCTCCGTGGTCGAAACCGGGGCGGCGCAGGTATGCCTCCACCCCGCCGACCTCGACGGCGGGCACCTCGGTGAAGCGGACGTCGGGGCTGTCGCTGCCTCCCATGCCGACCGCCTGCCAGGTGCCGGGCACGGGCCGGCAGCCGGACCGGCCCGCCCGGTCGCCGTGCTCGGGCCCGTCGCCGTCCGGTGCGGCGCCGGGGATGCCGGTGCGGACGGCGAACAGGCGCCGCCCGTCGTCGGCCGTGGCGGTGACCAGGGCGTGGGTGCAGCTGTGGGCGCCGGAGCAGTACCGTTTGAGGCCGTCGAGCACCCAGCCGTCGGCGGTGCGTGTCGCCGTCAGGCCCGCTCCCGGTGGCTCGGCGGCCCACACCGCCCAGTACTCGCCCGGCCGGACCGGTGCGCCGCCGAGTTCGTCGAGGATCGCCACGGCGTCGAGGTGTCCCTCCGCCAGCCGGGCGGCGCTGAGGTCCTCCCGGGCCACGGCCGCCAGTGTCCTGAACCGCTCGACCGTGTGGCCCGAACCGGGCAGCGGGCAGGTGACCGTGCCCGCGGCCAAGGAGTCGGCGAACCGTCTGAAGCGGTCCGCGGCGACGGCCGCGCGTCCGGCGGGAGCGGTCGCCGGACTGTCGTCGGCCGAGGCGTCGCCTCGCATGCCGGTGCCGTCCTCGTCGAGGGTGCCGGTGGGTGCGGAGCCGGGCAGCGGCATCATCGTTTCTCGCATCGGTACCGTCCCTCGCTCTGCTGGCAGTACTGGGCCGCCGCGCGGCCGTCGCGCTCCAGGTGCCTCTTCGTCGACGCGGCTCCCAGTGCCCCGCTGCGCACCGGTCACACCTGATGTCGCCCAGGTCACGTGCCACCGAACGCCGTGGCCGGTGCCGGTGCCGGCCGTGTGCGGAACGTCGGAGCACCGCGGGGTACCCGGGGTTCATGATGACGCCGCTGAGGAAGTCGACGAGTGGGCCGGAGCGTCCCGTGTCCGGCCGGGAGAGCCCGCGCCCCTACGCCGCCGTGGCGGCCGGAGTGGTCGCCGCGGCCGTGGGCGGCGCGGCCGGGATCGACCCGGACAGCGCCTGGTACCGGTCCCTGGACAAGCCGGCCTGGCAGCCGCCGCCGCGCGCCTTCCCCGCGGTGTGGACCCCGCTGTACGTCTCGGTCGTCGGGGCGCAGGGCCGCGCCCTGAACCGGACCGGGGGGCACCGGCGGCGCGGCCTGGTCCGTGCCCTGGCCGTGAACCTGGCCCTGAACGGAACCTTCGGATGGGCCTTCTTCCGGGCGCGCACGCCGTACGCCGGGCTGGTGGTCACCGCGGCGACCGCCGTCTCCGGCTGGGACCTCGTTCGCCGCACGGCCCGCGTCGACCGGACCGCCGCGCTGGGCATGATTCCCTACGCGGCCTGGTGCACGTTCGCCACCGCGTTGAACGCCTCGATCGCCCGGCGCAATACCTGACCCGCCGACAGCGCGAAAGAATTCATTGACAGTCGCACTTCTCGCCCGGTAAGGTCCCTCGTTATTGGATCCTCAACGATCCTGAAAAGTCCGCAGTGGATCTATGCGGCACACACGGAATACAAATCGGGCGATCAAGTCAATGATGACTCGCCGATTCCGCTTTTCCGCGTGAACTCTCCGCCTCATGACGACCGACAGGGCTCACGCGTTCGCGACCGTCGCTCGGTGCCACTGTGGCCTACGGGGGCTGCTCCTATGTCAATGCGCGGGTTGATCGACCCCAGACGTTCTCCTTCGAGCCACGGGCTCGCATTCTTCTGACCGGGGTGCCCGGAGCTGACCACTCGCTTCCGCATCTCCTCATGAGCCACCGCAATCAGCGGTCGGATATCACTGCGCTTTCGAAGGGAGGTACGGCCATGACGAACGAAGACTTCCTCGGTTCCCGCGAGGCGGGCGAGTCCGCGACCAAGTGGTGATCAGACCCACCTGATATTCCGATACCGGGTGGCATGCACGCGGCCACCCGGTATCGGTATCGCCCGCACGGCGGAACACGACAGAAAGGGACCCGCGTGTTCGAGGAACTGGTGCGCGAGACGGATCTGCACGACCTCGACGACCACGCCCACGCGGCCAGGCTGCGCGACCTGGAGAAGGCGCTGGGCGAGCAGCCCGACTCCGACGATCTCCTGCGTGACCTGGTGGAATGGGCCACCGGCCACAGTGACTGGACCATCCGCAGGATCGCGGTGGAGACCCTCTCCGCGCGCTTCGCGCAGTCGGCACCGGCACGCGAGGCGATCTGCTCCGCCACCCACGACGACGTCGACTGGGTGGCGTTCACGGCGATACGGGCCGCCGGACGCAATCGGTTCCCCGAGGCCGTGGAGCACATGATCCGCATTTCCGGCTGGCCAAGCAATTTCACGCGTCCTGGATATGCCCGCAAGCCGGTGGGCTGCGGTGCGGCCTTCACCAAGCGGGCCCTGCTCGCGTTCTTCGACTCGAACGATCCCGTCCGGCTCCGCGAACTGGAGGACGCGCATTTCGCCGACAAGCGCGCGAGTGTCGCGGCGGCCGCCCGGAAAAGGGATCTACGGGACGCCGTACTCGTGCCGGCCGGACCGTTCATCGCGGGTTCCGACGCCACCGAGGTAGGTCCTTTCCAGATGGACAGCAGTGACAATCCACTGCGGGTCGTAAAACTTTCATCGTTCTGGATCGACCGTACTGCGGTGACGAATGCACGCTACAACGAATTCTTGGCGGACACGCGCGGAACGCGGGAATTCGCGCATCCGGACCAGCCGGTGGACAAGGATCACACGCCCGCACACCGGCGCGACCCGCGCTTCAACGAACCGTCTTTCCCCGTGGTCGGAATCGACTGGTACGACGCCTGGTCCTTCGCGAAATGGGCGGGCGGGCGACTGCCGTCCGAGGACGAATGGGAGAAGGCCGCACGGGGCACCGACGGCCGCCGTTACCCCTGGGGCGACACCTGGGACCCGGCACGGGCCCGGTACGTCTCCTCGGCCTACGGGTGCGGCGATCCGCCGGACCTCAGGGCGCTGGAGGACCTCCTGGTCACCACCACCCTGGACCGGCCGCGCCGTCCGGTGGTCGCCGCGGACGCGCTGCCCGCGGGCGCCGGACCGTACGGCACCCTGAACATGGCGGGCAACGTCTGGGAGATGACCCGCACCAATTTCTTCAGCGGGTCGGACATGGCGCCGTTCTTCCGGGGCCGCCGCAGCAGCGAGTTCATGAACCGCCCGGAGGCGTTCCACGTACTGCGCGGCGGGACCTGGACGTCGCCGCCCGTGTGTCTCACGACGTTCTACCGCGGCAAGGACCTGCTGACCGACCGCCACAACGAAGTCGGATTCCGGTGCGTGTACGACGCCACCGGGGAGGAGGCGCGCGGCCGTGGATGAGAGTCGGGCGGACGAGACCGCCGTACGGCGCGAGGAGCGCAAGCAGGAACTCGTCGAGGCGCTGGCCCTGTTCGCCGTACTCGGCTACAGCGAGGGGATCGCCGGGCACGTCAGCGTCAGCGACCCGGTCCGGCCGGACCACTACTGGGTCAACCCCTTCGGGCCGGACTTCCAGCGGGTCAGGCCCAGGGACCTGCTCCTGGTGGGGCCCGACGGCCGGGTGCGGTCCGGACGCGGCGCGCTCAACCCCTCCGTGGACCCGCTCCACGGCGAACTGCACCGGGCCCGGCCGGACCTCACGGCCTTCGCGCACACCCACTCCCGCTGCGGCAAGGCGTGGTCGGCGCTGGGCCGGCCGCTCGACCCGATCACCCAGGACGCCTGCGCGCTCTACGGCCGCCACCACGTGTACGAGCAGTACGACGGCCTGGTCAACGACCGGCAGGAGGGCAAGGCCGTCGCCGCCGCGCTCGGTTCCGGCAGCGCGGTCATCCTGCGGAACCACGGCTTCCTCACCGGCGGGCGTTCCGTGGCGGAGGCCGTCTGGCTGTTCGTGGTGATGGAGCGGGCGGCGGAGGTGCAGTTGCTGGCGGAGGCCGCGGGCACGCCCGTCGTCGTCCCGCACGACGTCGCGGCCCCCACCTCCGAGGTGCTGGCCGGGCTGGAGTACGCCGAAGTTCAGTACCGCAACCTCTACGAGTCGTCGATCCGGAGGGACCGGCCATGAAGCTGGGACTGACTCTGCTGCCGACCGTGGGCCCGCGGGAGGAGCCGGCGGACCGGTACTACGCGTCCGTGCTTGAGATGTGCGAGGCGGCCGACGCGCTGGGCCTCAGCCATGTCCGGGCCGTCGAGCACTACTTCCACGAGTGGGGCGGCTACAGCCCTGACCCGGTGGTGTTCCTCACCGCGGTCGCCGCGCGGACCAGCCGGATCCGGCTGGTCACCGGGGCCGTGGTGCCCGCCTTCCAGCACCCGGTCAAGCTCGCGGCCGCGCTGTCGCTGCTGGACAACCTCTCCGGCGGACGGCTGGACGCCGGTTTCGGCCGGGCGTTCCTGCCCTCGGAGTTCGAGGCGTTCGGCGTGCCGATGTCCGAGAGCCGGGCACGTATGGAGGAGGGCGTGGCGGCGGTCGAACGGCTGTGGCGGGACGAGGGGTTCCGCTGGGAGGGCACCTTCCACCGGTTCGGCCCGCTGCCGCGGCTGCTGCCCCCGCCCTGTCAGCGGCCCGCCCCGCCGGTCTTCGTGGCGGCGACCGTCGCGCCGGAGTCGTTCCGGTGGGCGGGCGAGCGTGGCTACCACCTGATGGTGATCCCGGTCGTCGCCGGCCACGAGCGCCTGGCCGGGCTGCTGGAGGTCTACCGGGCGGCGTGGGAGGACGCGGGTCATCCTCGGACGCCCCGCATGTACGTCAGTTACCACTGCTACGTCGCCGAGGACGCGACGGAGGCCCGGCAGCGCGCGGAGGAACACTTCGAGCACTACAAGGTCAAACAGGTCGACGCCTACGAGGCGTGGCGGGGTCTCACCTCCGATCAGTACCCCGGGTACGAGCTGATGGCGGAGTCCGCGCGCGGCACCCGGTTCGCCGATCTGCTGGCGGCGGGCACGACGATCGCGGGGGACGTCGCCGAGGTGACGGACGCCCTGCGTCACGTCGAGAAGCTGTTCCCGGAGGCCGAGGCCAGTCTCCACGTCCGCTTCGGCGACGTCGGGCACGCCGAGGCGATGCGCACGGTGACGCTGCTGGGCAACGAGGTCCTGCCCCGCCTCGCACCGGCACGGGAGGCCGTGCGGTGAGCGGCCCGGTCAAGGAGTACATGGGGGAGCGTGTCGACGAGCTGGTCGGCCGGGTGTGCGCCCGCTGGCCGGACCGGCCCGCGCTCTCCGGCCCCGACGGCGGACTCGACTTCGCGGAGCTGGACCGGCGGGCCACCGCCCTCGCCGCGCGGCTGCGGCCGTACGCCGCGGGGGGCCATCGCGTGGCGGTACGGATGCCCCGCTCGGTGGAGCAGGTGGTGACCGTGCTGGCCTGCTGGAAGGCCGGCGGCGTCGCCGTACCCGTCGATCCCTCCCTGCCGCGGCTGCGGGCCGACTCCGTGATCGGGACGTCCGGCTGCCGCGCGGTGGCCGATCCCGGTGGCCGGATCGAGGAACTCGACGGCGGACCCGCCGAGGGGCTGCCCGGACTCGCGTACGTGTTCTTCACCTCCGGCTCCAGCGGCGAGCCCAAGGCCGTCGGCATGCCGCACTCCGGGATCGTCA
The DNA here is from genome assembly GCF_034105845.1 of Streptomyces sp. CRN 30. Lineage (NCBI taxonomy): Bacteria > Bacillati > Actinomycetota > Actinomycetes > Kitasatosporales > Streptomycetaceae > Streptomyces > Streptomyces sp. CRN 30. The sequence goes on from NZ_JAVRHI010000159.1 coordinate 28,378, forward strand.
ACGAGGCGCGGTGGACGGCGGGGGCCTTCCGGCTGACCGGACGCGACCGGGGCAGCTGGCTCACCTCACCGGGTTTCGCGCTGTCCCGGTGGGAACTGTGGTCGACCCTGGCGGCCGGCGCCTCGGTGCGGGTGGCACCGGAGGGCACCGAGTGGAGCGCCGGATCGGTCCGGGACTGGCTGCTGGACCAGCGGGTCGACTGGAGCATCGTCGTGACCTCGCTGGGCGAGCGCCTGTTCGGCCTGCGGTGGCCCGCCACGGGTGCGCTGCGGCTGCTGGTGACCGGCGGCGAACAGCTGCGGACCTGGCCCCGTGACCTCCCCTTCGACGTCGTCAACTCCTACGGCGTCACCGAGACCACCGGGGTCCGCTCGGTGGCCTGGCTGCCCCGGACCCCTCCCCCGTCGGGGCTGCCGTCGTTCGGCACGCCCATCGCGCGGACGCGGCTGCACGTACTGGACGACGGCCTGTCCCCCGTCGAACCGGGCACCCCGGGCGAGCTGTACGTGGCCGGGTTCGGCCTCGCGCACGGCTACCTCGGGCGGGCCGCCCTCACGGCCGAGCGTTTCGTGCCCGACCCGTTCGACGGGTCCGGCGGCCGGATGTACCGGACCGGCGACCTGGTCCGCCTCGGCCCGGACGGCCACCTCCAGTGGCTGGCGCGGCGGGACGCGGAGATGAAGATCGACGGCGCCCGGGTCGACGCGTCCGAGGTCGAGGCGGCCGTACTGGGTCATCCCGCGGTGGCCGCCACCGCCGCGTCGATGTGGCGGGACGACTCCGGGCGCGCCCGGCTCGTCTGTCACGTGGTGGTCCGCGAGGGCGCGGAGGTGTTCCCGCACGAACTGCGGTCCCGGCTGGCGGAGCGGCTGCCCCGGGCCATGGTGCCGACCGTGTATCTCCGGGCGGAGCGGCTGCCGCTGCTGCCCAGCGGGAAGCTGGACCGGGCCCGGCTGCCCGCGCCCGGTCCCGGCAACCGGCTGGCCGAGGGGTCGCCCCGCGCGCTGGACGCGACGGAGCGGGCGGTGGTGCGGGCGTTCACCGAGGTCCTCGACGGGGACACCGCGGTGGCCGGGCACGACGACTTCCTCGCCCTCGGGGGTGACTCGCAGGCACTCACCCGGGTGCGGGCGATCCTGCTGCGCGGGTTCGGTGTCGCGCTGCCCATGCGGGTGCTCTTCGAGCGGCGGACGCCGGTGGCGATCGCGGCGGCGATCACCGAGGAACGGGTCGGCAGCGAGGCGGCGGGGGGCGGACGGCGTCCTGATGGGCCGGGGGAACATGCCCACCGCTCGGCGTCGCGAGGTGCCGCCGCGCCCGCCCTCCCCCACCCTCGGCTCGGCGCGAGCGGAGGGACCCCTGTCGCCCCCGGTGGCACGGCCGCCCGCTCCGGAGCGCTGACCGGCACGCAGGAGCGCATGTGGTTCCTGGAGCAGTTGAGTCCCGGGAGCACTCGGTATCTGGAGGTGGTGACCGTTCGGCTGGGTGGGGCGGTCGTCGACGTGGAGCGGTTACGGGCCGCCGCGGGACTGCTCGTCCGTCGCTCCGAGGGGCTGCGGACGGCGTTCCTCACCGGGGAGAGCGGGCCCGTACGCGTCGTGTCGCCGGACGCGGAAGCCGTCTTCCAGGAGGCCGGCGTCTCCGTCGGGTCCGATGACGAGGTGGTGGCCGACCTGGCCTCGCACGGTCTGCTGGACCCCTTCGACCTGGAGCGGGCGCCGCTGGCGCGCTGGCGGTTCTACCCGGGCCGGGGGCCGGACGTGCCGGCCGTCCTGGCGCTGGTGGTGCACCACATCGTGTGGGACGGCCGGTCCGCCGAGGTCTGTCTGCGCGACCTCGTCCGGCTGTACGACACACCGGACGCCTCCCCCGCCGCCCCGGTTCCGCCGCCCGAGGCACTGCCGCGGCGCGACGGTGGAGTCGCCGGCCGGGACCCCGCGACACGGGACTGGCTCGGCCGGCTGGCGGGGGCCCGCCCGCACATCTGGGCCGACCCGGTACTGGCACCCGGTGGCGCGGACCGGCTCGGTGTCGTGGAGCGGCGGCTGGACGGACCGCTCGTCGCCGGGATGCGCGGGCTCGCCGGGGCACTGGGCGTCACTCCCTTCGTCATCGGCACGGCCTGTCTCACCGCGGCCCTGCGCCCGTTCCACTCGGGTGACGAACTCACCCTCGCCGCGCCGGTGTCGGTCCGTACGGAGCGGGACACCGACGAGATCGGGTTCTTCGTCAACCTCCTTCCGCTGCGGGTGCCGTTGCACGCCGCGACCACCGGACGCGCGCTGCTGTCCTCGGTGCGTGACACGGCGCTGGAGACCTGGCGCCACCGGTCGGTGCCCTTCCAGGACATCGTCGGGCGGACGGCGCACGGGGCCCGCCGCTCGCCGCAGCCGCCGTACAGCCAGGCGATGTTCCTGCACAACCGGCTGCCCGGCGAGGTGTCGTCGGCGGACGGGGTGCGCTGGCGGATCGGTCATCTGCCGAGCCGTGCCCCCAAGTGCGACACGCTGGTGTACTGGATCGAGGATGCGGGCGGCTGGACGCAGCGCGTCGAGTACGACACGGCGCGTCTGGACCCGGCGTCGGCCGCCCGCCTCTCCGACCGCGTGCTCGGCACCCTGCGCGCCGTGGCCGAGGACCCGGACGCCCCGCTGGTGACCCTGCCGGACCGGGTCATGTCACCGGCTCCGGTCACATCACCGGCTCCGACCGCACCGCTGGCGCCGGCCGCGACTCCCGGCCCGCCGCCCGCGCCGGACACCGGGCCCGACACCGCGCTGGACACCTCGCCGGACACCGCTCTGGAGCGGCGGACCGCCGACGCCTGGGCGGCGGTGCTCGGTGTCGACACCGTGGCCGCGGACGACAACTTCTTCGAGCGGGGCGGCAGTTCGGTGGCGGCGGCCCGGCTGGTCGTGCTGCTGCGGTCGCGGCTCGGGGTGCGCGTACCGGTGCGGCTGGTCTTCGACACCGACACCTTCGCCGCGTTCGTCTCGCGTCTGCGGCGCGACCACACCGGCGTCACGTCCCCGCGAGAGTGAGGAGCATTCCGTGCTGGAACTCGTGACCGCGCCGCTCGCGCGGCGTACCGGCGGTCTCGCGGCCTCGGCGGTCGGCACCGTCCTGCGGCTGTCGGACGGTGCGGACATGACCGCGCTCGCCGCGGGCAGTCCCGCGCCGGAGACCTTCCCGGCGGCCGAGGTCGCGGAGGCCGTGGGCCGGATCATGGCGCGCCCCGGCTCCCTGCAGTACGGGGACACCGAGGGGCTGTGGCCGCTGCGGGAGTGGATCGCCGGGGAGCAGGGGCGGCTGCTGGGCCGGGTGGTCGACCCGGCGGCGACCGTCCTCGCCCACGGGGCGCAGCAGGCGCTGGACCTGCTGTGCAAGGCCGTCCTGGACCCCGGTGACGTGGTGGTCGTGGACCGGCCCAGCTATGTGGGCGCGTTGCAGGTGTTCCGGCTGTTCGAGGCCGAGGTCGTCCCGGTGCCGCTCGCGGCCGACGACGACCTGGGCGCGCTGGCGGCCGCGCTGCGCGACGGGTTGCGGCCGAAGGCGCTGTACGTCGTGCCGAACTTCGCCAACCCGTCGGGGCGGAGCCTGACCGCGCACCAGCGGCGGCTTCTCGTGGCGCTGGCGGCGCGGTACGGGTTCCTGCTGGTCGAGGACGATCCGTACGGTGAACTGTCCTACCGCGCGGACCCCTCCGGTCCGCCGGCGCTGGCGGCGCTGTCGCCGGAGGCGGTGCGGATCGGCAGCTTCTCCAAGACGCTCTTCCCGGCCGCGCGGCTCGGTTTCCTGACGGCGCCCCGGCCGCTGGCCGCGACGCTGAACCGGCTGAAGCAGGCCGCCGACCTCGGCAACTCCACCTTCCTGGAACGGATCGTGTACGAACTGGTGCGGCCGCCGGGGGCGCCGGCGGACCGGCTGGCCGTCACCCGGGGTGTCTACCGGGAGCGGCGCGACGTCCTCGTCGACGCGCTGCGCCGGGGGCTCGGTGAGCGGCTGCGCTTCTCCGTGCCGGACGGCGGGTTCTTCCTGTGGGCGCGGCTCGACGACGGTACGGACGCCACCGCGCTGCTGCGCGAGGCGCTCGCCGAGAAGGTGTCGTTCGTGCCCGGGGCGGCCTTCTTCGCCCGGGACCCGGACACCGCCGCGCTGCGTCTGTCGTTCTCGTGCGCCGAACCGGAGCGGATGGCGACAGCGGGGGTGCGGCTGGCACGGGCCCTGGAGAGGACCCGGCCGTGAGGGCGACGCGGCGCGGCGGCGCGCTCCAGCCGCTCGACGAGGCGCCCTTCGACGTGGCGGCGTTCCTGGCCATGCCGCTGGTGGCCCGGCTGGCCACCGCCGGTCCGGTGATCCGCCCGGTGTGGTTCCTCTGGGAGGAGGAGGCGTTCTGGGTACTGACCGGCACCTGGTCCGGGCTGGGCAGGCAGCTGGCGGCCGACCCGGCGTTCGGTCTCGTCGTGGACACCTGCGACCTCCGTAGCGGTACGGTCCGGCAGGTCATCGGGTACGGCACCGGTGAGGTGCTGCCCTTCGACACCGCGCGGGGGCGGCGCAAACTCGTCCGCTACCTCGGTCCGGACGAGGCCTCCTGGGACCCGCGTTTCAGCATGGCCGGCGCCCCGCACGCGCGCGGTGTCCGCTGGGCGCGGCTCACCCCGGACCGGCTGATCGTGAACGACCAGTCCTTCCGTCCGGCGGCCGGCCGGCCGGTCTCCCGCGACGCGCACACGGCCGAGGTGTGACGATGCCGGAGACGGGGACGGTGCGGGAGCCGCAGGAGGTGTGGACGTACTGGCGGGTGCTGCGCCGCACCCGGCTGGCCGCGTTCCTCGCCGGGGACCTGGTGGCGACCGTCGGTGACGGGATGCTGCTGACGGCGCTTCCCCTGCTGGCGCTGAGCCTGCACGGTTCGGTGTCGCCGGCCTTCGCCGTCTCGTTCGTCGAGTGCGCTCCGTACGTGCTGGGCACGGTGCTGGCCTTCGTCATCGGTCTCGGCCGGGTGCGGATCCCGCCGAGGGCTCTGGTGGTCTGCGACTGCGTGCTGCGCGGTGCGCTCTTCACGGGCCTCGGGGCGCTGGCCCTCGCGGACCGGCTCACGCTGGTCGTGCTGGTCCTGGCCCTGCTGTCCGGTTCGGTGCTGCGGATGGCGGCGCTCAGCAGCCGGCGGCTGATCGCGACGGGGCAGGTGCCGCCGGCGGGGCGGCTGGCGGTCAACGGTCTGCTGGGCACGACCAACGGCCTCGCGCTGTACGCCGTGGGTCCGGTCCTCGGCGGGGTCGTCGCCGCCCTCACCCATCCGGGGTGGGCGCTCGTCCTGGACGGGGCGGGTCTCCTCGTCCTGCTGGCCGCGGTGTGCCTGACCGTGCGCCCTGGGGCGGGGGCCGTCGAGGGCACGGCGGTCCCGGCGTCCGGGTGGGCGATCCTGCGCCGGGTGCCGGTCGCGGCCCGGCTGTTCGCCGTGGTGTTCTGCTTCAACCTGTTCTACATGCCGGTGGAGGTGGCGCTGCCACTGCTGGTGGACGGTCCGCTGGGCGGCGGGGGCACCGAACTCGGCCTGATCTGGGCGGCTTTCGGTGTCGGTGCGCTGGCGGGTGCCCTCGCCGTCAACGCGCTGCGGGCGTGTCCGCAGCGGCGGCTGCTGGTCGGGATCGTCGCCGGGTGGTCGTTGATCCCGGCGGCGCTGGCGTGCGCGCCGTCCGTGCCGTTCGCGGCCGGTGTCTTCCTCGTCGGGGGACTCGTCTACGCGCCCTTCGTGCCGGTGGTCTACACGTTCGTGCAGTCCGTGCTCGAAGCGGACGAGCAGCAGCCCGTGCTGACGCTGTGGGCGGCGGGTTCGGTGCTGGCGGCCCCGGTGGGGCTGCTGCTGGCCGGGCCGCTGGTGGCGGCGGCCGGGGCGAGAGGCGGTCTGGTGGTGTCGGCGCTGCTCACGGCGGCGCTGGTGCCGCTGGCCGGGGCACGGCTGCGTGAGCGCGCGGCCGTGCCGCCACCGAAGCCATGAGTCACCTTCCATGGCGGTTCACGACGTTCGCGATGTTTCACGACAAGGGGAGTTCGCGGTGAAGGGCTGGAACGCGGCGACATTCGGCGACACGATGCCGGACTACGACCACCAGGACTGGGCGGTCGCGACGGACGAGGCGGAGGCGACCGACTTCCTGGCCGGGTTCGCCAAGGGCGGCCGGGCCCTGGAACTCGGCGTGGGGACGGGCCGTGTGGCCATCCCGCTGGCGCGGCGCGGTGTCCGCACCACGGGCATCGAGGCGTCGGCGGCGATGGTCGGGCAGCTGGAGCGCAAACTCGGCGGCGGCGACGAGGTCCGCGCGGTTCTCGGCGACTTCGCGGACGTGGCGGCCGTCGCGCGGTCGCAGGCGCCGTTCGACCTGGTCTACTGCGTCCACAACACCTTCCTGCTGCTCCTCACGCAGGAGGAGCAGGTGCGGTGCTTCCGGGGTGTCGCCGAGGTGCTGGCCCCCGGCGGGGTGTTCGTGCTGCAGGTGTCGGCGCCCCGCGCCTACCTGCTGTCGGAGCGGCAGTCCGTGCACACCCTGGACGTCGGTCTGGACCGGACGGTGCTGCTCGCGGCCACCCACGATCCGGTGTCCCAGCGGGTCGACCGCCAGCAGGTGGTGATGACCGAGGCGGGCAACCGGCTGTACCCGCTGGCCTACCGGTACGTGTTCCACGCGGAGCTGGACCTGATGGGCGCGCTGGCCGGGCTGCCGCTGTCCCGGCGGTGGGGCGGCTGGCGGGGCGAGCCGTTCACAGGTGCGGGTTTCCACGTGTCCGTCTACCACAAGCCCGTCGGCTGAGAGCGGGGACCACCCATGACGCACGCACCTCTGCCGCCCTCGCTCGCCGACTTCGCGGGCCGGCCGCGGCCGGACGCCGTGCCGCTCTCCTTCCAGCAGCGGCGCCTGTGGTTCGCCGGTGAGCTGGGCGAGGGCGGTGCCTACCATGCCCCGTTCGCCTGGCGGCTGCGCGGTGCGGTGGACGTGCCGGCGCTGGCCGCCGCCGTGCGGGACGTGGTGGGACGGCACGAGAGTCTGCGGACGGTCTTCCCCGCGGTGGACGGCGTACCGCGGCAGGAGGTGGTGGCGGCCGGGGACGTGTTCACCGCGGCCGACACCACGGAGGCCGGACTCGCCGCCGCCGTGCGGCTGTTCACCCTGGAGCCGTTCGACCTCTCGGCCGATCCTCCGGTGCGGGTGAGGCTGTTCCGGGTCGGGCCCGCGGAGAGCGTGCTGGTGTTCTCCTTCCACCACATCGCGATGGACCGGTGGTCCCTGACGCCGCTGCTGCGGGATCTGCGCCGCGCCTACCGGGCCCGGTGCGACGGCGGGGAGCCGGGCTGGGCCCCGCCGCCGGTCCGCTACCGGGACTACGCCCGCTGGCAGTCCGCGTCGCTCGGCGAGGAGTCCGACCCGGCGAGCACCGCCGCCCGCGAACTGGCCTTCTGGACCAAGACGCTGCACGGCCTCCCGGAGGAGATCCCGCTGCCGCTGGACCGGCCGCGGTCGGGCGGGACGCCCGCGCGGTGCGACGAGGTGCCCGTCACGGTGGACACGGCGACGCACCGGCGGGTCACGGAGCTGGCGCGGCAGTGCCGCACCAGCGTCCTCGTCGTCGTCCTGGCGGCCTGGACGGGGACGCTGAGCGGGCTGGGCGCGGGCGTCGACGTGCCGGTCGGGACGCCGGTGACCGGCCGGAACGACCCGGCGCTCGACGAGGTCGTGGGCTTTTTCGTCAACACCCTGGTCCTGCGCACGGACGCCTCCGGGGACCCCTCCTTCCGGGAGTCGGTCGGGCGTGTGCACGAGGTGTTCATGGACGCCCTGGACCATCAGGAGGTGCCGTTCGAGCGTCTGGTGGAGGCCCTGAACCCGCGCCGGGCGCTGGGCCGGCATCCGCTGTTCCAGACGCTGCTGACGCTCAACGACGGGCTGGAGGAGGGTCTCGGGCTGCCGGGGCTGCGCGACGAGCCGGAACCGGTGCGGCTGGCGGAGGCCAAGTTCGACCTGTCGCTGTACGTGCGGGAACGGGATGCCGACGGGGCTCCGGCGGGTATGGAGGGCACGCTCCAGTACGCGGCGGACCTCTTCGACCGGGCGACCGCGACCTCCCTCGCGGAGCGCTGGCAGCGGTTCCTGACGGCGGCCGCCGCCGATCCCGAGCGACGACTGGAGGACCTCGCGGCGGACGACGGCGCGGCGCGTGCTCTGCCTCGACCGCGCCGGGACGGCGGCGGGCGGGCCGCCGCGGGCCAGGGGACGCCGGTGGACCAGGACAGCAGCGGGCGGGGTGCGGCGGAGGCGCGCGCGCCGCGCACCGCCTCCGAGCACGCGCTGGCCGGCCTGTTCGCCACCGTGCTCGGGGTGTCCGCGGTCGGTGCCGACGACGACTTCTTCGCCCTCGGCGGGCACTCCCTGCTGGCGGCGCAGGTGATGGCCCGGGTCGAGCGGACCCTCGGCGTCCGCCTGCCGCTGCGGGCGCTCTTCGCCCACCCCACCGTGGCCGCCCTCGCGGGCGTGGTGGACCGGGCGGCTCCCGTCCCCGCCGCCCCGGACACCGCCGCGCCGGTGTCCCGGCCCGAGGAGCTGCCCCTCTCCCCCGCCCAGCAGCGGCTCTGGTTCCTCGACCAGCTCACCCCGGGCCGGGCCACGTACAACATCCCGTACGCGGTGCGCCTGCGCGGCGCCGTGGACCTGACGGCGCTGCGCCGGGCGCTGGGCGCGGTGGTCGCCCGGCACGAGGCGCTGCGCACGGTCTTCCCCGCCGAGCGCGGGCGGCCCCGGCAGGAGATCCGCCCGCCCGGCCCCGTGGAGCTGCCGGTGGTCGACGTGTCGGCGGCGCCCGATCCGCCGCGCGCCGCCCGCCTGGCGCTCGCCGAGGGCGGCGAGCGGCCGTTCGACCTGCGCGAGGGGCCGTTGCTGCGGGCGTCGGTGCTGCGGCTCGGACCGGACGACCACGTACTGGCGCTGGTGGTGCACCACATCGTCTTCGACGCCTGGTCCAGCAGTGTCCTGTGGAGCGAGGTCAACGCGTTCTACGAGGAGTCCACCACCGGCCGCCCGGCCGCCCTGGAGCCGCTGCCGCTGCAGTACGCCGACTTCGCCCTGCGCCAGCACCGGTGGCTCGCGAGCGGCCCGCTGCGGGACCAGGCCGCCTACTGGCGGTCCGTACTGGCGGACCTGCCCGGCACCGTGGACCTGCCGGCCGACCACCCGCGCCCCGCCCTCGCCGGGCAGCACGGTGCCACGGTCGTCTTCGAGGTGCCCGCCGAGCTGACGGACCGGCTGCGCGACCTCGGCCGCGCCCACGACGCCACGCTGTTCATGACGCTGCTGGCCGCCATGGGCGTCCTGCTGTCGGGCGCCGCCCGGAGCGACGTCGTCCCCATCGGCACGCCCGTCGCCGGACGGACCTCCCCGGACGTCGAGCCGCTCATCGGCTTCTTCGTCAACACCCTGGTGCTGCGGGCCGACTGCTCGGGCAACCCCACGTTCGCGGAGGTGCTGCGCCGGACCCGGGAGGGCGCGCTGGACGCCTTCGCCCACCAGGACCTGCCGTTCGCGCGGCTGGTGGAGGAGCTGGCGCCGCCGCGCGACCTCGGCCACAACCCGGTCGTGCAGGTGATGTTCCAGTTGCTGAACACCCCCAAGGAGGCGGTGCGCCTGGCCGGGGCGCGTGCGGAGGAGATGCTGCTGACGACGGCCACCACCCGGTTCGACCTGGAGTGCCACATGGTCGAGCGGGACGGCGGGCTCACCGGTCATCTCGTCTACCGCACGGATCTGTTCGCGCCGGACCGCGTCGAGGCGACGGCCCACCGCTTCGTGCGGCTCCTCGCCGAGGTGGCCGCCGCTCCTCAGCGCCGTGTCGCCGACCTCGACCTGCTGCTCCCGGCCGAGCACGCGCTGTTGCGGCACTGGAACGACACCGGCGCCCCGCTGCCCCGCACGACACTGCCGCGGCTGTTCGAGCGGCGGGCGGCCCGCACCCCCGACGCCCCGGCCGTCACCTTCCACGGCTCGACCCTGAGCTACTCGGCGCTCAACGCGTCGGCCAACCGGCTCGCCCACCGGCTGCGCGCGCTCGGCGCGGGACCCGGGCATGTCGTGGGGCTCGCCCTGCCCCGCTCGCCGGACACGGTCGTCGCGCTGCTCGCCGTACTGAAGTCCGGCGCCGCCTACCTCCCGCTCGATCCGGACTACCCGCCGGCCCGTCTCGCGCACATGCTCGGCGACGCCCGGCCGTCCCTGCTGCTCACCCGGCGCGCCCAGCTCGACGCCCTCCCGCCGGGCACCTCACCCGCCGGGCCCGTCACCGTGGTGCTGGACGATCCCGGGGAGGCCGCCCTGATCGCCGCCGGACCGGCGAGCGACCCCGACCCCGCCGGGCTCGGCCCGGCGGACGCGGCCTACGTCCTGTACACCTCGGGTTCGACGGGCACGCCCAAGGGTGTCGTCGGCACCCACCTCGGCATGGTCAACCGGCTGCTCTGGTTCGGTCGGGCCTTCCCCGTCCGGCCGGGCGACCTGATGTGCGCGAAGTCGTCGATGAACTTCGTCGACGGCTCCACGGAGATCCTGTGCATGCTGGCGCACGGCGGCGGTGTGGTGCTGGCCGACGCGGAACAGGCCGGGGACGTCGTACGGCTGGCGGGACTCGTCGCGGAGCGGGGCGTGCAGCGGATCATGATGGTGCCGAGCATGCTCGGCGCGCTGCTCGACGCCGGGCCGCCGGCCGGCTCCCTCGCCCGGTGCACGCTGTGGATCGCCGACGGGGAGGTGCTCACCCCGTCCCTGGCCGCGCGGTTCGCCCGTGCCCTGCCGGGTGCCCGGCTGGTCAACTTCTACGGGGCGACCGAGGTGAGCGGCGACAGCGTGTACCACTCGGTCACCGGCCCGTACGCCCGTACCGTCCCCATCGGCCGTCCGATGGACAACACCCGGGTCCACGTACTGGACGGCCTGCTGCGTCCGCTGCCCCCGGGCGCGGAGGGCGACCTGTACCTGGCGGGCACCGGCGTGGCCCTCGGCTATCTGGGGCGCCCGGCGCTCACCGCCGAACGGTTCGTGCCCGATCCGTTCGGCGCGCCCGGCGACCGCATGTACCGCACCGGGGACCGGGCCCGCTGGACGTCCGAGGGTGTGCTGGAGTTCACCGGCCGCCGCGACCACCAGGTCAAGATCCGCGGGGTGCGGGTCGAGTGCGGGGAGGTGGAGGCCGCGCTGCGGTCCCACCCGGCGGTGCGGGAGGCGGTGGTGCTGTCGAGCGGGCAGGGCGCCGCGGCCCGGCTCGTCGCCCATGTCACGGCGGCGGTGACCGGCTCGCCGCCGGACCCGGCCCGGCTACGGGCACACCTGCGGACGCTGCTGCCGGACCACTCGGTCCCGTCGGTGTTCCGGACGGCCGACGCGCTGCCGGTGAACGCCAACGGCAAGCTCGACCGGTCCGCGCTGCCCGAGCCGGAGGCCGGTACGGCGCCGGACACCGTGCGGGTGGCGCCGCGCGGCCGGGTGGAGGAGACGGTCGCCCGGGTCTGGGAGACCGCGCTGGGTGTCCGGGACGTGGGGGCGCACGACGACTTCTTCCAGCTCGGCGGCCACTCCCTGCTGGTCCCCCGGGTGACGGCGGCCCTGCGGGAGGAGCTGGACACCGACGTGCCGCTGCGGCTGCTGTTCGAGGAACCCACCGTCGCCGGGACCGCCGCCCGGATCGCGGCGGCACACGGCGGGCGGGACGGCGGCGCACCGGGTGCCGCGACCACACCGGAGGAGACGTGAACACCGATGGAGCCACACATGGACGCGCGCACGGACGCGGGCACGGAAGTACGCACGGACGACGGTGCCGGTCAGGAGCCGTTCGACCGGTACGCCGTGGTGGTCAACGACGAGGAGCAGTACTCCCTCTGGCCGGTCTCCAAAAGCCTGCCCGCGGGGTGGACGCCGGACGGGTTCGAGGGCAGCAGCCGGGAGTGCCTGCACCACATCGACGAGGTGTGGACGGATCTGACTCCCCGCAGCGCGCGCCGGCCGGCCGGGGGCTGAGCCCCGTGGAGACCGTCACCGCCCGCCCGGACCGGGCCGCGCCCTACCGTGCGTACGGGCCCGGACAGCTGGACCGGATCGCCGCCCGCCACGGCCTGCCCGAGAGCGTCCGGGCGACCGTCGAGCGGTTCTCCATGGTGCTGCCCTTCCGGGTCAACGAGTACGTCCTGTCCGAGCTGATCGACTGGTCCGACATCCCCGACGACCCGGTCTTCCAACTGGTCTTCCCGCAGCGCGGGATGCTGCCCGCGGCCGGGGAACGCGCCCTGGACCGTGTCGTCGGGCGCGCGGCGTCGGACCCCGTGCGCCGGGAGACGGTCCGCCGCGTCCGGGAGAGCCTCAACCCCCACCCCGGCGGCCAGCGGGAACTCAACGTCCCCCGTCTGGACGGCACCGCGCTGGCGGGCGTCCAGCACAAGTACCGCGAGACGGTGCTGTACTTCCCCGCGCAGGGGCAGAGCTGTCACGCGTACTGCACGTACTGCTTCCGGTGGGCGCAGTTCGTCGACGAGGAGGACCTGCGCTTCGCCGCCCGGGGCCCAGACCGGCTCGTCGCCTATCTGCGGGGCCGGCCGGAGGTCAGCGACGTGCTGGTGACGGGCGGCGACCCGCTGATGATGTCGGCCGCGCTGCTGCGCCGGCATCTGGAGCCGTTCCTCGGCGTCGAGTCGGTGCGCACCCTGCGCCTGGGCACCAAGGCGGTGGCGTACTGGCCGGGGCGTTTCGTCACCGACCGGGACGGCGACGAGGTGCTCAGGTTCTTCGAGCGGGTGACGGCGACCGGCCGGACGCTGGCCGTGATGGCGCACTTCAGCCACGCCCGGGAGCTGTCCACCGACACCGCCCGCCGTGCCCTCGCGCGCGTCCGGTCCACCGGGGCGGTGGTCTACTGCCAGGCGCCGCTCATCGCGCACGTCAACGACAGCGTCGCCGCGTGGCGGGACCTGTGGCGGGCGGAGAGCGCGGCGGGCGCGGTGCCGTACTACATGTTCGTGGCGCGCGACACCGGTCCGCACCGCTACTTCGAGGTTCCGCTGGCGCGTGCCGCGCGTCTCTTCCGGGAGGCGTACCGGCAGTCCCCCGGGCTGGCCAGGACGGTCCGGGGGCCCGTGCTGTCGGCCGCCGCCGGGAAGATCATGATCGACGGTGAACTGGAGCTGCCCCAGGGCCGGTTCTTCCAGTGCCGGCTGGTGCAGGCGCGTGATCCGGCGCTGACGGGCCGCCCGTTCCTCGTGCCGTACAGCGACAGCGCGGCGTGGGTCGACGGACTGGCCCTGGACGGGGCGACGGTCCCGCCGGACATCGCCGCCGCCCTGCGCGGCGACACCGCGGCCGGCCCCGGGGAGGACCGATGAGCGAGCGGGAGGACGGAGTGGACGACGGGCGCGCGGCCCGTTCCTGGCGGGTCTCCCCCAATCTGGCGCTGGACCGGACGGTCGCCGAGCGGCGGTCGGCCGGGCAGTCGGTGCTGCACCTGGGTTTCGGTGAGGCGCGGCTGCCGGTCCTGCCCGAGCTGGTGCGGCGGCTGACGTACGGCGCGCGGCGCACCGCGTACGGCGCGGTCGGCGGTGACGGGGCGGTCCGCCGCAGCGCGGCCGGTTACTTCACCCGCCGGGGGCTTGAGACCCGGCCCGGACAGACGGTGCTGGCGCCGGGCTCGAAGCCGCTGCTCGCGGCGCTCTTCGCGGCCCTCGACGGCGATGTGCTGCTGCCGAACCCGAGCTGGGTGACGTACGCGCCGCAGGCCGAGCTGTTCCGGCGGCGCGTGCACCGGCTGCCGGTCCCCGACCGGTGGGGCGGTGTGCCGGAGCCCGAGGCGCTGCGCACCGCGCTGCGCAAGGCACGTCGCCGGGGCCGCCGGGCGGGCACGCTGGTGCTGACCCTGCCGGACAACCCGACGGGCACCACGGCCCCGCCGGAGCTGGTGCGGGAGGTGTGCGCGCTGGCCCGTGACGAGGGGGTGACGATCCTCTCCGACGAGATCTACCGCGACCTTCCGCACCGCCCGGATGTGCCCTTCCTCAGCCCCGCCGCGGTGGCGCCGGAGCGCACGGTGGTCCTCACCGGGCTCAGCAAGAGCCTGGCGCTGGGCGGCTGGCGGATCGGGTTCGCCCGGTTCCCGGACAGTGTGTGGGGGCGCCGGCTGCACGGCCGGGTGCTGTCGGTGGCGAGCGAGGTGTGGTCGACACCGGCCGGTCCGATGCAGGAGGTGGCGGCCTACGCGCTGGCCGAACCGGCGCCGGTGCGCGAGCGGCTGGCGGCCTCCGCCCGGCTGCACGGCGCCGTCGCCGCCGAGGCGCACCGCGTCGTGGTGTCCCACGGGGCGGTGTGCCGCCCGCCCAGTGCCGGGTTCTACGTGTACCCGGACTTCGAGCCGCTGCGGGCGCGGATCGCGCGGCACGGGGTGCGGGACTCGGCGTCCCTCCAGCGGTTCCTGCTCGAACGGACGGGGGTGGCCGTGCTCGGCGGGCACCACTTCGGGGACACCGACGGCGGTCTGCGGTTCCGGGCCGCCACGAGTCTGCTGTACGGCGAGAGCGAGGAGGAGCAGGCCGCGGCGCTCGCCGCCCCCGATCCGCTCCGGCTGCCCTGGATCGCCGCCCACCTCAACGTGCTGGACGCGGCCCTCGCGGAGCTGACCGGGTGCGCTCCGCGGTCCCGTACCGAACGCCGGGAGTCGATGTGAACGCCCCGCCTCTCAAGCGGCTGTCCGGTCCGCCCCCGGCGGGCGGCAACGTCGTCTGCTTCCCGTACGCGGGCGGCGGGCCGAGTGTCTTCCGCACCTGGCCCGGCACGCTGTCGGGCCGCGCGGGCGTGTGGGCCGCGCACCTCGGCGGCCGGGAGGGCCGCTTCGAGGTGTCCCCCGGGACGGAACTCAAGCAGCAGGTCGACGAACTGGTGGAGGCGGTACGGCCGTTGACCGGGGGTCCGCTGGCCTTCTACGGGCACAGTCTGGGCGCGACCCTGGCCGCGCACGTGGCCCAGGAGGTGTTCCCCGCGATGTCCGCGCCGTCGCTGCTGGTCGTGGCCGCGCGCACACCGGAATGGAGCGATCCGGTGACCGATCCCTCGGCGCCCGCCCTGACCGGGGCGTCGTCCGACGAGGAGGTGCTCGCGGCGTTCCGCTGGACCGGGGGCGTCGACGAGGCCCTGCTGCTGGCGGAACCGGAACTGCTGGAGCTGGTCATGCCGTGCCTGCGCGCCGACGCGCTGCTCGCGGCGGACCGGCAGTACCTGCGCGAAGGGGCCCTCACCGGTCCGGTGCTGGCGCTGCACGGCACCGGGGACCCGAAGGCCGACGCGGCCGGCATGGAGTCCTGGAACCGGTTCACCACCGGTGCCTTCACCTCGGCCGCCGTGCCCGGCGGGCACCTCTTCTGCGACACCAGCGGCGCGCGGGTCGCCCATCTGGTCACGGACGCCGCGATGCTCTGCGGTGTCCTGCGCTGATCCCCTGCCGACCACCACCGTGGAGTGTGAGGACGTATGTCTCCCGACCCGGTCTCCCTCGTCTGTCTGCCCTTCGCCGGGGGCGGCGCCGGCTTCTTCCGTGCCTGGCGGACCGCGCCGTCGCCCGCCGTCGAGGTCGTCGCGCTGCAACTGCCCGGCCGTGAGGAGCAGTTCCACCTCGACCCGTTCACCGACGCCGCCGACGCCGTGCGCGCGCTCGTCCCCCGGGCCGCCGGGGCCGCCCGGTCCGGGGGGCGGATCGCGCTGTTCGGCCACAGTCTCGGCGCGGTGCTGGCCTACGAGGTGGCGGGGCGGCTGGAGGAGGAGGGCCACTCCGGGCTGTGTCATCTCTTCGTCAGCGGCTCGCCGCCGCCGTGGGTCGCCCGCCGGGAGCGGATCACCGGGCTCGGCGACGACGCGTTCCTGCGCCGGGTGGAGGGGTTCGCCGGGTACCGGCACGAGGCGTTCGACGATCCGGAGCTGCGTGAGCTGCTCCTGCCGCAGTTGCGCGCCGATGTCGCGATGCACGAGGGGTACCGGCCGTCCCGCGAGGTGCCGTTGACGGTGCCGGTCACCTCGCTGCGCGGGGACCGCGACACGCTCGTGGGCCGGGAGGAGGCTCGGGCCTGGCGGGCGGCCACCACGGGTCCCTTCGGGTACACCGAGTTGCCCGGTGGTCACATGTACCTGGCCGACTCGCCCGTGCCGGTGCTGCGCGGCGTCGCCGACGCGTGCCGGGAGGGGAGCACGGCATGAGTCTCAAGGGCAGGACGGTCCTGGTGACGGGCGCGGCCCGGGGGCTGGGGCGGGCGTGCGCCGTCCGGTTCGCCGAGGAGGGCGCCGACCTGGTGCTCCTCGACGTCGCCGGGGACGTGGCGGGGGTTCCGTACCCGCTCGGTTCCGGCGCCCAGCTGGAGCACACAGCCGACCTGTGCCGGGCCGGCGGGGCCGCCGTCGTGAGCGAGGCCGTCGACGTGCGGGACACCGCACGGATCCGGGCCGTGGTGGACGGGGCACTCGACCGGTTCGGCACGGTGGACGTGCTCCTCAACAACGCGGGCATCGCCGCGCCCTCGGGCCGGCCGGTGCACGAGGTCGAGGAGGCGGAGTGGGCGCTGATGCTGGACATCGACCTGAGCGGGGCCTGGCGCATGATCCGTGCGGTGGCGCCGTCGATGGTGCGACGGCGGCGGGGCAGCGTCATCAACGTGTCGTCGACCGCGGGCCTGGTCGGCTACCGCCACTTCGCCGCCTACGTCACCGCCAAGCACGGCCTGATCGGACTCACCAGGGCCGCGGCCCTGGACTACGCGCCGTTCCGGGTACGGGTCAACGCGCTGTGCCCGGGGTCCGTCCGCGACGACCCCGTCGGCGAGGGCCGCATGCTCGCCGAGATCGCCCGCTCCCTCGGTGTCGCGCCGGAGGAACACACCGACGTCTTCCTCCAGGGACAGCCGGACAACGCGCTGGTCGAGCCCGCCGCGGTCGCCGGGGCCGCCGTATGGCTGGCCGGTGACGACTCGCGGCACGTCACGGGCAGCGTCCTCACCGTGGACGGCGGTTACACCGCCCGCTGACCGCCGGCCCGCGCACGCACCGGGAGGTGCCCATGCCCGACACGACGACCGTCACCGGCACCGACGGACCGGCGGCGGCCTGCCACAGCCTGGTCACGCGGGTACGCGGCCCGCTCGACCCGGCACGGATGGACCGTCACCTCGCGGAGGGTGCCGTCCACCGGGCCGGCCTCGCGGGGCTGCGCCTGTGGCACTGCGCCGTCCCGGCGGGCCACGCGGACGCGCTGTCCCGGGGCCGGGTACGGGCGGAGGCGCTGCGCCCCGTCGCCCCCGGCCGTCTTCCGCTGCGGGCCGTCGTGGTGTCGTACGCCGACGGAGTGGCCGACCTGGTGCTGGTCGCCGTCCGGTCGGTGGTGCCGTACGCGGCCCTGCACGGCCTGGCCGAACTGCTGCTGGACGGGCCGCAGGCGGCGTGGCCGGGGGAAGCCTGGTCGGAGGAAGCATGGTCAGAAAAAGAGGCGGCGCCGGAGGGAGGGGCGCCGGAGGTGTCGGTGTCCGGTACGGCGGCGGTTCCCGACGGGCCGCCCGGTGTGGAGTGGGGACTGGGTGTTCCCGGACGCGCCGGCACGACCGGCTGCGTCCGGTTCACGCTGCCGCGCGCGGCGGGGACGGACGACCGGCTGCTCGTCGGCGCCGTCGCCCTGGTGCTGTCCCGCTACGGGCACCGGGGCACGGTGTCCGTCGGCCGGCTCGGGGACGGGGACCGGCGGTCGGCGCACCGGGGCGTGGTCGAGGAGGAACGCGCGACGGCCGTGCACCTCACGGCATTCGGGGCGCCTCCCGTGCCGACGCGGGAGACACCCGTCGTCGGCGTCGTCACCGGGCGCCGCGCGACCGGCGGGGCCCGTTATCTCCCCTGTCTGGCGCCGGTCTTCCCGCTCACTCTCCACGTGTGGCCCGGGGCGGACGACGGCACGGTCGTCGGCGAGTGCCACTTCGACGAGGGGACGGTGGCCCCGGCGGTCGCCGAGCGGTTCTGCGCGCACATCGCGCACGCCGCGACGCGGTTCGCCACGATGTCCCTCGCGGAACCCCTGGCGGGTGTGGAGCTCATGACGCCCGGCGAGGCACGGGACGTCCTGCGCCTGGGGGGTGCCGGGATTCCCGTACCACCCGGGCCGGCCGGGCGGATCGAGAGCCTCTTCGAGGACGTCGCCCGCCGCCGCCCGGACGCCACGGCACTCGTGGCCGACGGACGGGAGGTGTCGTACGGCGCGCTGGACGCGTGGGCCGGGCGGCTGGCCGCGGGCCTGCGCGCCCTCGGGGCCGCCCCCGGGACCCGGGTCGGTGTGTGCCTGGAGCGCGGCGCCGCGCTCGTGCCGTCCCTCCTCGCGGTGCTGAAGGCGGGGTGCGCGTACGTGCCGATGGACGTGCGCCATCCGCCGGAGCGCCTGCGCCGCACCGCCGAGGACGCGGGGCTGACGGCCGTCATCGCTTCCGCCGGGGCGTTCCCGCCGGTGGACGGCGTGACGACCGTGAGCCCGGAGGAACTGTCCGCCGCCGGCGGGGCCGCCGGTGCGCCGCCCGAGCCCGGGGCGGCGGACGCGGACGCGGCGGCCTATGTCGTCTACACGTCGGGGTCGACCGGACGGCCCAAGGGTGCCGTGGTGCCGCACCGCGCGGTCGGCGCCCTGGTGCGGGCGACGGCCCCCGGCCTCGGGCTCTGCCCCGACGACGTGTGGACGCTCTTCCACTCCAGCGCCTTCGACTTCTCCGTGTGGGAGATCTGGGGCTGTCTGCTCACCGGCGGCACGCTGGTGGTCGTGCCGTACTGGGTCACCCGGGACCCCGAGGAGTTCCGTGCCCTGCTGGCCGCGCGGCAGGTCACCGTGGTGAGCCAGACACCGTCGGCGTTCGCGCCGCTGGTCCGCGCCGACGCCCGCTCCGCCGGCCGGCTGGCCCTGCGGCTCGTGGTGCTGGGCGGCGAACCCCTCTCCACGGCCGCGCTGGCGCCCTGGTTCGCCCGCCGGTCACCGGGCCGGTGCCGGGTGGTCAACATGTTCGGCATCACCGAGACCACGGTGCACGTGACGGCGCGGACGGTGACGCCGCGCGATGCCGCGGAGGGCTCCCGTTCCGTGGGGCGCGCGCTGCCCGGCTGGTCCGTGTCGGTCCGTGACCCGTCGGGGCGGCTCCTCCCGCCGGGCCCGGCGGGCGAGGTGTGGGTGGGCGGGGCGGGGCTGGCCGACGGCTATCTGCGGCGCCCGGACCTCACGGCCGAACGGTTCGCCGTGGACCCGCTCACCGGTGAACGGGTCTACCGCAGCGGGGACCTGGGGCGGCTGCGTCCCGACGGGCAACTGGACCACCTGGGACGGCTCGACGAGCAGGTGCAGCTCAGGGGCCACCGCGTCGAACCGGAGGAGATCCGCGCGGTGCTGCTGGCGGACCCCGCCGTCCACGAGGCGGCGGTGGTGGTGCGCGGCGGCGGTCCCGGTGCGCCGGAGAGCGGCAGGATCGACGCGTACGGGGTGCTCGACGCGTCCGCCGATCCCGGCCGGGTCCTCGCGGGCGCCGGGCGGTTCCTGCCCGGCCACATGGTCCCGGCGACCCTGACGGCACTGGCCTCGATCCCGCTGACCGCCAACGGCAAGGTGGACGTCGCCCGGCTCCCCGCCCCGCCGCGGCCCGCGGCCGACGACGGGTCCTCCCCGGCCGACGGCGGGTCCTCTCCGGCGGACGACGTCACCGGCACCGTCCTGCGCGTCTGGAGCCGGCTGCTCGGCACCGAGGTGCGTCCGGACGACAACTTCTTCGAGCTGGGGGGCAACTCGCTCCTGGTGGTGCGCGCGCTGGAGGAGATGCGCGAGGCCCGGCTGCCGTCGGCGTCGGTGCGGCAGTTCTACCGCAACTCCACACCCGCGCGGTTCGTACGGCTCATCACCGGCCCGGAGAAGGGCGGTTGACGGGCGGCGGCGGCACGTCGCGACCCGTGGCGGCGCGGCTCCTCGCGCGGGGCCCGTCTACGATCACCGGATGAGCGCGTGGAACAGAAGCCTGGCCGCGGCGGGGATCACCGATCCGGAGCTGCGCCGGGACTACGGTGCGCAGCGGCGGACGGTGGCGCGGTTCCGCCGTACCGCCTATCTGGCGGTACGGCTGCTGCTGCCGTCCGAGGTGGTGCCGCACGTGGTGGTGATGACCGCCGTGATGCACCACGGTGACAACCTCCTGGACACCGGGCCGAGGCCGCGGCGCGAGGCGGCGTGGGCGTCCTGGCAGCGGCGGGTACGTGCCGGGCTGGAGTCCGGTGCGAGCGACGAACCCCTGATCCGGGCGCTGCTGCACACCGTGGGCGCGTACCCGCGGCTGCGGCGGACCGTGGAGGACTATCTGCGTACGGCCGTCGCCGAGTTGGAGTTCGACGGGTTCGCCACCGAGGCCGACTACCAGGACTACGTGGACGCGTACTCGCTGCCGGGCTTCATGCTGGTCGCCGCGTTGCTGGAACCGGAGGACGACGACGGATCCTACCGGGCGGCGTGCCGGACGTTCATCGACGGCAGTCAGCGGCTCGACTTCGTCAACGACCTCGCCGAGGACCTGCGCGAGGGGCGGACGGGCATTCCGGCGGCGACACTCGAACGGTTCTCGGTCCCGGCCGACGACCTGGCCGCGGGGCGCCCGTCCGAGGGGCTGCGGCGGCTGGTGGACGAACAGACCGGTCTGGCCCGTGCCACGCTGCTGGAGAGCCGGGGCCTGGTCTCCCTCGCCGCCCCGGCCGGCCGGCCGCTGGTGCGTGCGCTCATCGACATCGAGCTGCTCACGGCGGACGCGGCCCGCCGGCGCGGCACCGGGCTGCTGAGCGGCGCGGCCGGCCCGCCCGTGCCGGGAGCGGTGCGGGCGCTGGCACGCGGCAGGAAGGCCGCCCGGCAGCGATGACTTCACGCCGGTCCGGGAGTCTCACTCCCGGACACGCCCTTGGACAAGCCGCCGTGCGACACGGCGGCGGACGGGAGACAGACCCACATGACTGATCCGGAACCGGGAGCGGACCGTCGGCGCGGGGCCGGGATCTGGCCGCTGATCCACGCCGAGCGGGCGGCGCTGGCGGCCGATCTCGCGGGCCTGACGGACGAGGAGTGGGCGACGCCGTCGCTGTGCGACGAGCTGACGGTGCGCGAGGTGGTGGCACACCTCACCGCCGGCGCGAACCTGAACCCCGCGCGCTGGCTGGCCGGGGTGATCCGCTGCCGGTTCGACTTCGACCGGCAGGTGGCCGTGCGGCTGGCCGAGCAGCTCGGCGCCGACGCGGGCGAGACCCTGGAACGGTTCCGGCGGGCCGTCCCGAGCCGGACGAAGCCCCCCCTGCCCGCCGTCGCCATGCTGGGCGAGACGGTCGTGCACGCGGAGGACGTCCGGCGTCCGCTGGGCATCCGCCGCGCGTACCCGGTCGAGGTCGTCACACGTGTGGCCGAGTACTACAGCGGGACCGACCTCGTGGTCGTCGCCAAGGGGCGTATCGGCGGGCTGGAGCTCGTCGCGGACGACGGCCCGTTCCGGACCGGTTCCGGTGCGCGGGTGTCCGGTCCCACCATGGCGCTGGTGATGGCCATGACCGGTCGCGGGGCCTGCTGCGACGATCTCGACGGTGACGGTGCGGAGCTGCTGCGGGGACGGTAATTCGGTGGAAGTGCGCTCCGGGAGCGCTTACGTTGGCCGAGATCGACGTCCCTGACGTCCCTGTACGACGAACGAGGTGTGCTTGATGACGGTCCGCGCGACGACGGCCGGTTCCGGCCGGCTGTCCCCTTGGAATGCCCTGACCTCATCGAACCGAAGGAACACCTCTCGTGGATCTTCCACGCATCTTCACCGTTCGCGAAAGTAGCCACCGCATCCACAACCCGTTCACCCCGGGCAAGCTCGCGGCCCTCGGCAGGGCGCTGCGCCTGGAGCCCGGCACGCGGGTCCTCGACCTCGCCAGCGGGTCGGGCGAGATGCTGTGCACCTGGGCCCGGGACCACGGCGTCACCGGGACCGGGGTCGACATCAGCACGGTCTTCACCGAGCAGGCGCGGGCCCGCGCCGTGGAACTCGGTGTCGCCGACCGGGTCTCCTTCGTGCACGGCGACGCCGCCGGCCACGTCGCCGACGAGCCGGTCGACCTCGCCGCGTGTGTCGGCGCCACCTGGATCGGGGACGGCCTGGCCGGCACCGTCGAACTGCTCGGCCGCAGTCTCAGGCCGGGCGGCCTGATGCTGGTCGGTGAGCCGTACTGGCGTCGGGAGGCCCCGGACGAGGAGACCGCCGTCGCCTGCCACGCCGGCGCCAAAGCGGACTTCCTGCCGCTGCCGGAGCTGGTCGAGCGGTTCGGCACGCTCGGGTACGACGTCGTGGAGATGGTCCTGGCCGATCAGGACAGCTGGGACCGGTACCGGGCGGCGCAGTGGCTGAACCTACGCCGCTGGCTGGACGGGAACCCGGAGGACGAGCTGGCCGCCGAGGTGCGGGCCGAGCTCACCACCGAGCCCGTCCGCTACACGCGGTACCAGCGCGAGTACCTCGGCTGGGGGGTCTTCGCGCTGATGGGCCGCTGACGGTCCGGCCGACACGAGCCTGCCCGGCGGTCGGTTCGACCGCCGGGCAGGCTGTGGACAGGGGGTGCTCAGTGGGTGAGGCCCGCCGCCCGCACCACGGTCTGCGTCACCGTGTTGCCGCGGCTGTCCTCGGCGTGTACCCGAAGGGTGAGGTACTCGGCCGAGGCGGGGGCGCGCAGGGTCACGCGGACCTCGCCGTCGCCCCGGCCACTCGTGCGGGCCGTGGTCCAGGTGGCGCCGTCGTCGTAGGACAGCTCCACCTTGCCGGTGCGCGGTGCCGCGGCCGGACCGCCCTTCAGGTGCCGGGGGGTGACGATCAGCGTGGCGTCGGCGTCCGCCTCGCCGGTCTCGGACACGGGCAGCGTGTAGTCGACCTGGATCAGCGGCAGCCGGGCGCTGGTGCCCGTCCCGCGGGGTGCCGCGGAGGTGAAGGTCCACTCGGTGCGGGTGTCGGTCGAGTAGGGGAACGCCTCCGTGGCGGTGCGGGACGCCGTGTGCACCAGGCGGTAGGCGCTGCTCCGGGCGGGTACCGTCGCGGCGAGACTGTTGCCGCCCTCGGCGACGAGTGTCCGGCCCCGGTACAGCGACATCTCCTGGGAGGTGTCGGAGCCGAACGGCACGTGGTTGGTGTGGGTGCCGCCGGAGTCGCCGAAGGCGGGGACGGTGATGTCGAACTCGTCACCGGTGCGGACCGGCAGCCGGACGCTGTCGTTGATGCGCGGCCGGACCACGGGGCCGAACCAGTCCGCGTCCGTCGTCCGGCCCGCCGGGTAGGTGACCGACCCGGAGGAGCTGTCGGCCAGTCCTTGCAGTTCCGCCTGCTCCGTCCAGGAGAAGGCGGTGTCGGTGGTGACGTAGTCGGTACGGTGGGCGCCGGCCGTGCTCAGCCGGTCGGTGCCCACCTGGTAGGTGGTCCAGGGGTGGACGTCGTAGCGGTTCTCGTACACCTCACGGCCCGTGGGGTTGCTGAACGACGTCTCCACGCGGGCCAGTTGCGAGGTCCGGGGCGCGTAGACGGGGTCGGTGGGTATGCGGCCCTTCCAGGTGCGGACCAGGTCGTACAGATAGTCGGTGTCGGGCCGCGACGCGGCCTTCAGGAGAACACTGCCGTCGGCCGCCGCGTCGACGGCGGCGATCAGCCGTTCGCCGTCGGTACGGGAGAGGCCCACGACCTCGATGGTGGACCTGATGATCGGCTCGCGCAGCCGTCCGTCGAGGTCGTTGACGAACAGCAGCAGTTCGACGCCCGCGGCCTGCGCGGCCCTGATCTGGTCGTCGGCGGTGTCCTCGTCGTCGGAGTCCCAGCGCACCACGGCGGCCTTGCCGGCGGCGTCGGTGTCCTCGTAGTCCTCAGCGAAGCCGTCGCCCGGGTGGACGACGTCGAAGTCGTAGTCGTCCTCGGGGAGTTTGGCCGAGCCGGGCATGATCCACAGGTCGTCGAACGTCTGCCCGGCGGAGGTGACGGAGAGCAGCGGTTCCTGGTCGCGCCAGCGGGCGGTGAGGTACTGCTCGCCGTCGCGGGGCGCGGCCGTGGCCGCCGTCCACATGCTGTCGAAGCCGTCGCCGATCAGTGCGCTGTCCAGGACGGAGGCGCCGCTGTCGAAGGCTCGGTAGTAGTCCAGGCGCCGGGCGGAGGTCTCCGTCCTGCGCGGGGTGACGGCCCGTACCTCCTTGAGTTTCCGGCCGTCGAGCGCGAGGTCGGTGTCGCCGGTCACCTCGACCTGCGGGACCACCATGCGGGCGTAGCCGGCCGAGGCCGCGCCGTGGGTGCCCTCGACGCGGAAGTCGGCGTAGACGGTGTAGCGGCCGGGCGGGAGCAGCAGGTCGGAGCTGCCGTCGCCGTAGAGGTAGGTGCCCGCGTACTCGTCGCCGTCGCGGTAGAAGGTGAGGGTGCCGTCGGTGGCCTCGCCGGAGCGGCCGGTGACCTCGGTGCGGACGTGGAAGAGCTGTTGGCGGGTGCTGACGCCGAGCAGGGTGCGGGTGGCCACGGCGCCGTCGGCGGTGGCCGTCAGCTGTCCGGTGCGGCGCTGCGCGGTGCCGGCCTTGTCGAGGTCGGTGGTGACGGTGGCGCTCGCGGTGCCCCCCGCGGGGACCTCGATCCGGGCGGGTGAGACGGTGAAGACGCCGTCGGGCGCGTCGGGCGCGGTCACCGCGAGGTCCACGGTGACGGGCCGGTCGCCGGTGTTGGTCCAGGTGGCCTCGGACCGTACGGTGCCGGTGTCCGTGCCGGGCGAGTGGATGCCGGCGTCGATCTTGCCGGTCGCCGTGAGCGTCGCGGTGGCCGCGGCGGCCGCGTCCACGCGTCCGTTGCCGCCGTCGTCGGCGCCGATGGCGGGGGTCCGATCGGCGGTGGTGATCAGGGCGTCCTTGATCTGCTCGCCGGTCCAGTCGGGGTGCGCGGCGGCGACCAGGGCGGCGGCGCCCGCGACGTGCGGGGTGGCCATGGAGGTGCCGCTGGCGGTGGTGTAGTACCCGGAGCCGCCGCTGAGGTACTGCGAGCGCGCGGCCAGGATGTCGACGCCGGGCGCGGTGATCTCCGGCTTGAGGGCGTCGTCGCCGTAGCGGGGGCCGCGGCTGGAGAAGTCGGCGAGGTTGTCCGAGGAGTCGACGGCGCCGACGGTGAGCGCGGCGTCGGCTGTGCCGGGCGAGCGGACGGTCGCCGGGCCGGGGCCGTCGTTGCCGGCGGCGATGGTGAACAGCGCGCCTGTCTCCGCGCTGAGTTCGTCGACGGCACGGGCGAGTACGGTCTCGCCGTCCGCGTACGTGCTGCTGCCGAGGCTCATGCTGATCACCCGGGCGTGCTCGTCCCGGGCGGCCCACTCCATGCCGGCCAGGATCCAGGAGTCGTAGCCGACGCCCTCGTCGGAGAGGACCTTGCCGACGTGGAGGTGGGCGCCGGGGGCGACGCCCTTCTCCTTGCCGTCGGAGGCGGCGCCGCTGCCCGCGATGGTGGAGGCGACGTGGGTGCCGTGGCCGTTGCGGTCGGTGATCTCCTGGCCGGGTACGAAGCTGGCGCTGTCCTCGACGGTGTCCTTCAGGTCGGGGTGGCCGGGGTCGTAGCCGGTGTCGAGGACCGCGACGTCGACGCCGCTGCCGGTGTTGCCGCCCGACCATGCCTCGGGGGCGCCGATCTGGGCGACGGAGTCGCTGAGGGCGGCCTCGGCCCTGCCGTCGAGCCACACCTCGGCCACGCCGCCCTCGAACGCGGCGTCGGTGACCGTCCCGGTGTCCGCCTCCGTGCCCGTGCCCGTTCCCGTGCCGGTCAGGGCGTTCCAGAAGGCGCCGGTGGCGGTCCGGTCGGTGGCCAGGGCCACTCCGTTGACGCTGGTGAGCGGGCGTACGCCGGTCACCTCGCCCGGCAGGGCGACGGCGCGCCCCCGCAGGGTGGAGGCGGCGGCGTCCTTGCCGCCGTAGGTGACGATGAGCGGGAGCTGTTCGGTGTGCGCGTCGTCGTAGCCGTCGGCGATGAGGCGGGTGACGTTGAAGAGGCGGTCGTCCAGCGCGCCGGAGGCCAGGTAGGAGCGGGCGGAGTCGGGGTAGACGTAGGTGTCGCCGCCCACGGTCCGTACGCGGGCTCCGACGGGTTCGCCGTCGGGTCCCTGCACGGTGATGGTGCCGGGGCCGTCGCCGGCGCCCGGGGCGACGGTCACCTTGTCGCCGGTGACGAGGGTGACGACGGAGCCGGCGGCGCGGTCGGCTTCGGCAACGTTGTCAGAAGGGGCAGTGCCGGTGTCCGCCGGGGCACGGAACGGCGAGGTGTCCGCGACGGCGGTCACGTGCGGGGTCGCCGCCGTGACCAGGAGGACGGCCGCCGTCACGAACAGGCGGTGCCGTCTTCGGGGCGAGTGGTGTCTCACAGGATTCCCTCGACTTCGATGAGGTACGGGCCGACGGGAATCTATGCCGGGCCGGACGATCTTGGGAAGACCGCGTCGCGGTGGCAGCGTCGCGGCAACACCGCGGACACAGAGACGAGTTGGCGGAGGCGCGGGGTCCGGTGGGGCGGGGTCGGCGGAGGTCCGCCGGGTCGGCGGGTTGCATGCGATCGACCGCGTAATGTGGACCGGTGAGTCCGTACGGCTCCGCACACCCGCAGCTCGGCGAGGAGGGCCTGTGACCGCCGGAGGAACGACCACGCCGCGTCTGACCCCCAAGGGCCTGGCCACCCGGCGCCGCATCGTGGAGGGGGCCGCCGAGCAGATCCGCGAGCAGGGCGCCGCGGGGACGACACTCGACGACGTCCGTGCCCGTACCGGAACCAGCAAGAGCCAGATCTTCCACTACTTCCCCGGGGGCAAGGAGGAACTGCTGCTGGCGGTCGCCGCCCGCGAGGCGGACCGGGTCCTGGAGGACCAGGAGCCGCACCTCAGTGACCTGGGCACCTGGTCGGCGTGGCAGGAGTGGCGCGACGCGGTCGTGCGGCGGTACGAGCGGCAGGGCGTCAACTGTCCGCTGGGCGTGCTGATGACCGAGCTGGGCCAGGCCACTCCGGCCTCGCAGGCGCTCACGGGCCGGTTGATCGAGCAGTGGCAGGCGGCCCTGCGCACCGGCGTCCGGCGGATGCAGGACGGCGGCGAACTGGACGCGGAGCTGGACGCCGACCGGACGGCCGCCGCGCTCCTCGCCGCCGTGCAGGGCGGGGTGACGATCCTGATGTCCACCGGGAGCATCGCCCACCTGGAGGCGGCGCTCGACACGACGCTCGGCCTGCTGCGCACGGCCGCCCCCGCGCCGCGCCGGGGCGGGGACGGGTCCTGACGGGCCCTTCCCGTCGGGACGGCCGGGCCGTGGCGGCTCAGGCTTCCGCGAGGATCCGGTCGAGCGCCGCCCGGCCCGCCGGGCCCCACGCAGGTTTGCCGCCGGGGAGGCCGCGGTCGCCGTTCTGGCCCATGAGCATGAGGAAGAGGCTCTTCAGGACGGCCAGTCCGCGGGCGCGGCGGACCGTCGCCCCGTCCGCCTTCCCGTACGCGTCGAAGAAGCGTGCGGCGGTGCCCTGGGGCAGGACCACCCACGCGGCGGCGAGATCCCAGGCCGGGTCGCCGGCGAACAGGGAGTCGAAGTCGACCACTCCGCTGAGCGTCCCGTCCGTGCCGACGACGTTCGCGGGGTGCAGGTCACCGTGGACCCACAGCCGCGGTCCCTCCCACCCCGGGGCCGCGACGGCGTCGTCCCAGACGGCCCTGATGCCGTCGGCGAGGCCGGCGCCGGGGGCGACCGCCCGGAGGAAGTGGTCGAAGCCGTCCGCGCACTCCTTGGGGTGGCCGCCGCGGTCCGTGCTGTCGGGCGCGGCGGCGGGTGCCTCCACGTGCAGGGCGCGGAGGAAGTCCGCCAGGGTGTCGGCCGCGTGGTCGCCGCGGGTGAGCGGGTGACGGTCCAGCGGCTCGCCCGGCACCCAGGTCATGACGGTCCACAGCCGCGGGAAGCGGGCGGAGGGCGCGCCGTCGCGTACGGGGACGGGCACCGGGAGCGGCAAGCCGCGGGGCGAGGAGCGGCAGCCATGCGCGCTCCTTGAGCTGGGCCTTGGCGGCCTGTGCCAGCCGGGGCACGCGCACGGCCAGTCCGTCCCCGAGGCGCCACATCTGGTTGCCCCAGCCGCCCGGCACCTCGCGGACGGGCGCCCCGGCGAGGTCGGGGTGCTGCTCCCGCAGCAAGGCGTGGACGAGTTCCGGGGTGATGATGACGGTCTCGGAGTCGCTCATGCGGAGCAACACTAGGCGGGAGTGGGGCGGCCCGGGTCCGCGAATCCGTTGCCGTTCGACGGCGGCCCGGCCCGGTGCCGGGGTGACGTGGGCCGGGGTGCCGTGGGCCCGGGATGCCGGCGTGGGCGGGAATGCGTGCCGCGGCCGTCACCCCCGTACGCCGGCTCGTGCCCCCGCTCCTTCCGTGCTCGTCCCCCGGTGCTCGCGGCACGCGATCTTCACGGTCTCGACGGTGCTGCGGGCCAGGGCCAGCGCGTCGTGCAGCAGATCCGCGCGGGTGACGTCGGTTCCGGGGGTGTCCTGCTGGGCGCGGAGCAGGAGGGCCGCGCAGGTGAGCGCGTCGGAAGCGGCGCTGATCGCCGGCGGGACGCGGCGTGCGCGTGGGGCGCGGAGTTCCTGGGCCAGTTCTTCGAGGTCGCGCACGGTCGCCGCGAGGCCCGCGGTGCCCTGGGCGACGGTCGTGGACACGGTCCGCTCACTCCGGTCGCCGGCCGCCCCGTCCGGGCCGCTCACGGCCCCACCCCTTCTGTCTGCCCGCCGGCCGACGGGCGGGCCGGCGGGGCGCTCCGGGTGTCCGGGGCGAGGATCGCTCGGGCGGTCGCCGGGGCCGAGCGGCGGTCGAGGACGGAGAAGTGGTCGCCGTCCACCGGCAGGCGCCGGAAGGCCGCCGAGGTGCGGGCGGCCCAGCGGGGGTCGTAGGTGCGTGATCCGGTCGCCGTCAGCAGGTCGAGGGGCGTGGTGATGGTTCCTTCGGGCCGGTGGCCCCGCCCGGCCCGGAAGACGGAGCGGAACCTGTTGACGTAGCAGCCGAACTCGTGGTCGTTGAGGCTGCCGAGGTGCGGGATCACCCGGCTCATCAGCGGGAAGCCGGCGCGGAGTCGCTCCGTGAGGTGTTCCTTGGCCGGGCCGTCGAGGCGGGCGCGGACCGCTCGCCACAGCTCCTCCAGCGAAGCGTCCGGCGGGTACGGCGGGTCGCCGGGCCGGGCGAAGCCGTCCAGGAGGGCCCGTTCGCGTTCCGGGGTGAACTCTCCGTCGTCGGGGCTCGGCAGGTCGAGGCCGTACGGGGTGTCCACGAGGACGAGGCGTTCGAGCGGGCGGCCGCGCCGGTCGAGGAGTCTCGCCATCTCGAAGCCGATGAGGCCGCCCAGGCTCCAGCCCAGGAGCACGAGCCGGCGGGGCGCCTCGAACGCCGCTTCGAGCGCCGTGACGTACTCCTCCGCCAGGCCGGTCACCGTCAGGGCGCGGGGTGCCTCGAAGCGTTCGTGGGCCAGTTTCAGGCCGTGGAGGGTGGCCCGGCCGGAGAGTTCGCGGGCGAGCCCGGTGTAGCCGTAGACGTCGCCGCTGACGTCGTGGACGGCGATGATCGTGGGGGCGTCGGCGGCGGCCGCCCGGGTCAGCGGTACGAGGACCGCGGAGCGGTCGACCGGCGTGGACCGCCCGCGGGTGAGGTGCTGCCAGACGGCCGCGGACTGGCGGTCGATGGTGCGGCAGTCGGCGAGCTCCGCCATCTCCAACTCGGTGTCGAAGGCTTCGTTGAGTTCCGTCAGCAGGACGAGTGACATGAGCGAACTGCCGCCCGCCGCGAAGAAGTCGGTGTCACCGGCCAGCCGGTCGTGGTCCAGGACCCGGGACCACAGTTTCCCGACGGTGGCCCGTACGTCGTCCTCGGTCTGCATGGTCTGCCCTTCGCGGTCGGACTTCGTCAGGGGGCGGTCACACGGGCGGGAGCGCCGAGGGGGGCTCCCCCGGGGTCGACAGCAGGTCGAAGGCGGCGCGGACCACCGCCGCCATGGCCTCGGCCGTCTCCCGCCTGAACAGCGAGCTGTCGTAGTTGAGGCTGACCCGCAGGCCGTCCTCGGTCTCGTCGGCCAGGAAGGTCAGCGGGAACTTGCTGATCCGGGGCCGGTCGACGCGGCAGTGCTCGACGGTCAGGTCCTCGCCGGGGAACAGGTCCTCGACGGGGAGGCGGGGATAGTAGGCGAACATGACCTCGAACAGCGGGGTGCGGTCGCCGCCCTGCCGGAGGCCGAGGTCGCGGACCAGCGCCTCGAACGGGTACTCCTGGTGGTCCAGTGCCGTGAAGAGTTCCTCGGCGTGGGCGGTCAGCGACTCCCGCGGCGGCCGGGTGCGGTCGACGGACACCCGGACGGCGAGGGTGTTCACGAACATCCCGATGGTGGACCGGACCCGTTCGTCGCGCCTGCACTCCACCGGGATGCCCAGGGTGACGTCGTCCTGGCCGGTGAGGTGTGCCAGCACGCCCGCGAACAGCGAGAACAGCGCCGCGAACACCGTCGTCCCCGCCGCCCTGGCCAGTGCCTCCACCCGCTGCCGCCGCTCGGCGTCGATCCACAGCTCCACGTAGTCGCCGCTGAACCGCTGGACGGTGCCCCGGGGGAAGTCGAACGGCAGGTCCGGGGGCGGCCGTTCACCGCCGAGCCTGCCGAGCCAGTAGGCGCGCTGCCGGGCCCGCTCGGCGGTGTCCTCCCGGCCGGCGAGCAGCGCGTGGGCGGCGTAGCTCGGCCCGGGTGGCTCGGTGGTGGCGCCGCCGAGGTAGAGCCGCACCAGTTCGTCCAGCAGCAGAGCGACCGACGCGCCGTCGAAGACGATGTGGTGGACGTCGATGACGAGGTGGTGCTCCGTCTCCGAGCGGCTGGCCAGTTTGACGCGCATCAGCGGCGCCTCCGAGAGGTCGAAGGGCCGCACGAAGCCGCGCAGTACGTCGGTCTCCTCGCCGTCGCGGATCTCCTGGCGCACGATCGGCACCTCGGCGGTGGGTTCGACCAGGCCGACCACTTGGCGGTCGCGGACGGTGAAGCGGGTACGGAAGGCGTCGTGGCGCCGGACCAGTTCGTCGACGGCCTTGCGCAGGCGGGCCGCGTCGAGCGGGCCGCGGACGGCGAGGGAGAGCGGGATGTTGTAGGCGGTGCCGCGCGGGTCGAGTCGCTGGAGGTAGTAGATGCCCGCCTGGGACGGGGTGATCGGGTACGCGGTCGCGGTCAGTGCCTCGGGGGGCACCGGGGAGGCCGGGGCGGCCGCGGTGTGCCGGGGGTGCCGGTGCGTGTGCCGCGCCAGTGCGCGCACGGTGGGGTGGTGGTAGAGGTCGCTGATGCCGAGTCCGGTACCGAGTGCGTCGTTGAGGCGGGCGACGAGGGTCATTGCGCGGAGGCTGTCGCCGCCCAGGTCGAAGTAGGAGTCGTCGACGCCGGCGGCCGGGGCGTCCACGACGGTCCGCCAGATGTCGAGCATCCGGCGTTCGAGGTCGTTCCCGGGTGCCGCCGCGGGGCCGTCCGCCGCCGGCCGGGTGGTCCCCGGGGCGTGCAGCGCCCGCCGGTCCACCTTGCCGTTCGGCAGCAGCGGGAACTCCGCCAGGCGGACCGCCCGCGCCGGGACCATGTATCCCGGCAGGACGGCGGCGAGCGCCCGCCGGACGTCGGCCGGTTCCGCCGCGGGGCCGTCCGCGACGTAGCAGGCGTACAGCTCGGCCGTGCTCCCCTCCCCCGTGACCAGGACGGCGGCCCGCCGGACGCCGGGGAGGCGTTCCAGGGCGGTCTCGATCTCGCCGAGTTCGACGCGGCGCCCGCGGATCTTCACCTGCGCGTCGCGGCGGCCCAGGAAGACGAGGTTGCCGTCGGGCCGCCACCGGCCGTGGTCGCCGGTGCGGTACAGCCGCTCGCCGGGG
Organism: Streptomyces sp. CRN 30; assembly: GCF_034105845.1. Taxonomy (NCBI): domain Bacteria; kingdom Bacillati; phylum Actinomycetota; class Actinomycetes; order Kitasatosporales; family Streptomycetaceae; genus Streptomyces; species Streptomyces sp. CRN 30. Next base: position 60,385 of record NZ_JAVRHI010000159.1, read on the forward strand.
AACTCCGGGTGCTCGGTGACGAACACCTCGGCGTCCAGGTCGGGCCGGTCGACGTATCCCGGGCTCAGGCACCGGCCGGACAGGTGGATCTCCCCCGGCACGCCGATGCCGGCCGGCTGTCCGGCGGCGTCGAGGACGTAGAGCCGGGTGTTGTCGACGGGCCTTCCGACGGGGACGTCGGCGGTGGTGTCGTCGAAGCGGTAGACGGTGCTGTAGGTGGTGTCCTCGGAGGGGCCGTACAGGTTCCTGACCTCGGTGCGGCTGAGGTCGAGGACCCGGCGGAGCGCGGGCGGCGCGGGTTCGCCGGCCACGTTGACCGCCGTGACGCCGGACAGGTCGTGGCCCGAGCGGACCAGTTCCATGATCACCGAGGGGACGGTGTTCAGAAGGACCCGGCGGTGCGCCCCGAGCCACTCGCCGATGTGCGCGGGCGACTCGACGACACGGAGGGTCCGGCCGGCCGCCAGGGTGGCGAACAGCTCGAAGACCGACAGGTCGAAGCAGAGGGACGTGGCGGCGAGGACCACCTCGAACTCCGTGGCGGCGAACTCGCGCAGGCTCCACCGGAGGAAGGCGGCGAGGTTGTCGTGGGTGATCCGGGTGCCCTTCGGGTCGCCGGTCGACCCGGAGGTGTAGATGACGTAGGCCAGGGACCGCGGCGCCGGAGTCACGGCCGGGGCGGCGGGCCAGGAGCCGAGGCCCGTCCGGAACCGCTCCATGACCGTCGCGTCCACGACTGTTCCGCATCCGCAGTCGCGCAGGACGAACTCGATCCGGCGTTCGGGGTAGGCCGGATCGAGCGGCACGTAGGCGGCGCCCGCCTTCAGCACGCCGATCAGACAGGCGACCAGCCAGTCGTCCCGTTCGAGGAGGATCGCGACGCGGTCCCCGGGACGCACGCGCAGTTCTCCGGCGAGGAATCCCGCGAACCGGTCGGACCGGGCGTCCAGTTCCGCGTAGGACACCGTCTCGTCGCCGTACAGCACCGCCGGATCGCCGGCCGACGCCGCGCACCGCTCGGCGAACAGGGTGAGGAACGGCGGGCAGTGCGGGTCGGTCCGGCCGCGTCCGAAGCCGTCCAGGACGAGGCGCCGTTCGGCCTCCGGCACGCAGCGCAGCCGGGCGAGCGGGCGTGCCGGATCGTCGCATGCCTCGGTGAGCAGCGTCTCCAGCGCGCCGATGAACCGGCGGACGTCTCCTTCGTCGTAGAGGTCGGTGTTGTACTCCACTTCGAGGCGGAGTCCGGCTCCCTCTTCCCGCTCGGCGAAGTCGAAGGTCGCGTCGAACTTGCTGAACCGTCGCGGGGCGGGCCTGCGCCGCAGCCGGAGGCCGGGGCCCTCGATGTGGTCGAGGGCGTGGTTCTCGGTGGCGTTCTGCAGGACGACGAGCAGGTCGAACACCGGGTTGCGGCCGGGGTCGCGGCGCGGCGCCAAGTCGTCGACGATGGCGTCGAACGGGTGGGCCCGGTGCTCCAGCGCCGCGGTGACGCCCCGCCCGACCCGGGCGAGAAGGGTCTCGAAGGTGTCGTCCGCCGTGAGCCGGGTGCGCAGCGGGAGTGTGTTGACGTAGAAGCCGATCTGGCCTTCCAGGTCGACGTGGTCGCGGCCCGCGACGGGTGTGCCGAGGGTGATGTCGGCCTGGCCGCTCTGCCGGAACAGTGTCGCCTTGAGGGCGGCCACCAGCACCATGAACAGGGTGCGGCCGTGCCGCGCGCCCAGTTCCTCGATCCGGGTGAGCAGGGGCGCGGGGAAGGTGTGGGTGACGACCGCGCCGTCGTGGGTCCTGACGACGGGGCGGGGCCGGCAGCCGGGGAGTTCGGCCGGGGGGACGGTGTCGACGCCGGCGAGGGTGTCGCGCCAGAAGCGGCGGTGGACGTCGTGGTCCGCGGAGGCCAGGCCGGCCCGCTGCCAGGCGGCGTAGTCCTTGTACTGCACGGGCAGTCCGGTCGTCGGCGGTCCCGCGGGCACGGGGTCGTAGAACCTGAGCAGGTCGCTCGCGAGCACGCCCAGCGACCAGGCGTCGCAGACGCTGTGGTGGACGGCGAGGACGAAGACGTGGCCGCCGTCGGCTGTCCCGGTGAGGGCGGCCCGCAGGAGGGGTCCCCGGGCGAGGTCGAAGGGGCGTGCCACGAACTCCGCGAGGAAGTCGTCCCCGGCCGACGGGGCGCGTTCCAGCCGGAAGCCCGTCGCCGACGCCGGAAGGATCACCTGCCGTACGTCGCCGTCGGGGCCCGCGCGGAACACGGTGCGCAGGCTCTCGTGTTTGTCGACGACCCTTCGCAGGGCGCTTTCCAGCCGCTCGGGCGAGATCTCGCCGTGGACCTCGTAGACCGAGTGGAGGTTGTACGCCCGGGACGCGGAGTCGAACTGGGAGGCCAGCCAGAGCCGGTGCTGGGCGTTGGAGAGTTCGTAGGTGTCGGCGGGGGCGAGCCGCCGGATGTCCGTGGACCGGCCGGGGGCCGCGGTCTCCAGGACGACGGCCAGGTCGTCCAGCCGGGAGTGGGTGAAGACGGTGTCGAGGGTCAGTTCGGCACCGAAGTCCCGTGAGACGCGCGAGAGCAGCCGGAGGGCGGTGAGGCTGTGCCCGCCCAGCGCGAAGAAGTCGTCGTGCCGTCCCACCCGTTCGCGGTCGAGCAGCTCCGCCCAGAGCCTGGCGAGCCGCCGCTCGGCGGGGGTGGCGGGCGGCTCGTGCCCGGCTGCCGCGTCGTCGCCGTCCGGTGCGGGCAGCGCCCGTTTGTCGAGCTTGCCGCTCGGGGTGCGGGGGAAGGACGTCCGGCGGCTGAACCAGGTCGGCACGGCGAACGGCGGCAGGCTCCGGGCGGCCTGCCGCCGCAGCGCGCCCGGGTCGATCGGGTCGTCCGAGACGACGTAGGCGACCAGGACCTCCTCGCCCCTGACCGGTTTGGCGCAGACGGCGACGTCGCGCACGCCGTCCAGGGCGCGGATCGCCCGTTCGACCTCGCCCGGTGCGATCCGGTAGCCGTTGATCTTCATCTGGTCGTCGGCACGTCCCACGTACTCCAGCCGGCCGTCGGCGTCGCAGCGGACGAGGTCGCCGGTCCGGTAGAGGACGCCGTCGAAACCGGTCTCGGCCGGGTCGAGGCGGACGAAGCGGCGCGCCTGCTCCTCGGGATCGTCGAGGTACCCCTTGGAGAGGCCGGCGCCGCCGAGGTACAGCTCGCCGACGAGGTACGGGGGGCAGAGCCGCTGTCGCGGGGTGAGGACGAGCAGGCGGATGCCGTCGACCGGCCTGCCCAGGGGTACCGGTCCGCCGTCGGGCCGCAGGTCCTCGGCGGTGAGCCGGTGATGGCTGACGACGTCGGTGAACTCGGTGGGGCCGTAGGAGTTCATGACCGCCGCCCGGAAGGCGGGCGACCGGACCCAGGCGTCGAGTTTCGCGGCGTCGACCGGTTCGCCGCCGAGCACCACGTGCCGCAGCGGCGCGAGCGCGCGGAACCGGTCGGCGGCGCCGAACTCCAGCAGCGGGTAGAACGCGCTCGGCGCGCAGTTGAGCACCTCGATGCCGTGCTCGCCGATGTAGCGGGCCATCGCGGAGTAGTCGTCCAGTGCCGCGCCCAGCAGGTGCAGCCGCCCCCCGCACAGCAGCGGGGCGAACAGGTTCTTCTGCGCGAGGTCGAAGCTGACCGGGGCGATGAGGAGGAAGGCGGGGGGCCGCTCTCCCGCGCACACCTCCCGGGTGTACCAGGCCAGGAGGTTGCGGAAGGCGCCGTGCTCGACCGCGACGCCTTTCGGGGTGCCGGTGGAGCCGGAGGTGAAGATGACGTACACGCTGTCGTCGGCGCGGACGTCCACCGGGGGGCGGGTCGTCGGGCACGCGGCGATCCGGTCCGCGAGCCCGGTCAGCGCGACGGTGTTCGCCGGCGGCGCCGCGAGGTCCGCGGGCGCGCGCACGATGACGGCGGCGGCGCGGCTCCGCTCGATCAGCAGGGTCTGGCGGTCCGCCGGGTAGCGCAGGTCGATCGGGACGTACGCCGCGCCCGCCTTGAGCACCGCCAGGACCGCAACGACCAGGTCGGCGCTGTCGGGGAGCGCGATCCCGACGAAGTCCCCGCGGCCGACGCCGTGCGCGTCGCGCAGCAGGTGGGCGAGTTGGTTGGCGCGTTCGTCGAGCCGCCGGTAGGTGAGGGTGCCGGCGGCGTCGACGACCGCCACGGCGTCGGGGGTGGCGGCGGCCTGCCGGTGGAAGTCGACGAGGAGGCTCGGGGGGAGACCGGGCTCCGGCGGCGGGCCGGTCAGGGCGGCGGTGAGCCGGTCGGTCTCGGGGCCGGTGAGGATCGGGACCCGGCGCAGCGGCAGGTCGAGGCCGTCCCTGAGGTCGCGGACGAGTCCGGTGTAGTGGCGCAGGAACCGGACGGCCAGCCGTTCGTCGCACCCCGGGCCGAAGGACAGGCCGAACTCCCGGTCGGTCGCGTCCACCGGCACCTTCAGCCACCAGGCCGTCCCGGTCGCGAGCCAGGCATGGGTGACCGGTTCCTTCCCGCACACCAGGCCGAAGCGGACGGTGTCCAGTGCGCCGTCCTCGGTGTCGAGCCAGTCGCGCAGGCCGTCCCACGGGTAGGCGCGGTAGGGCAGGCCCTCCCGGGTCTCCGCGCGGGTGACGCCGATGGCGTCCCTGAGGGTCCCGTCCTCGTCGAAGGGGGCGGTGCGGAAGACGGGCACCCCGGCGTCGCGGGCGGGATCGCTCACGGCGATCGCGTCGGACTCCGGTCCGAAGCAGTACGCGAGCAGGAAGCGGTACAGGGTGGCGTACAGGACCGTCTGGGCCGGTACGTCGTTCCGGGCGGCCTTGCGCAGGAAGGCCAGGTCCTCCTCGGGCACGGTCAGCGACGTGTACGTCCGGCCGTCGGCGGGGCCCGACGGGGTGAGCGCCATGGGCAGGTCCGACCGCTCCCGGCTGCTGAGCTTTTTCGCCCAGTAGTCCAGGGCGATGCGCGGGTCCAGCGTGTTGTCCGTCATCGTCCCGTCCGTCCCGTCCGTGGCGTCGGTGGCGTCGCTAGAAGTCGAAGTCGATGTCGTGGCCGGCGGCGGCGGTCCGTTCCTCCTCGACCTTGCCGCTGTACGCGGCGAGGGGCAGCCCGGGGGCTTCCGTCACCTCGGCGAGGAGTGCCGTGAAACGCCGCCAGAGCAGGGCGACGGTCTCCTCGTCGTAGAGGCCGGGATCGAACTCGACCATCGTCTCGACGCGTCCGTCGCGCGCCACGAAGTTGAAGGTCAGGTCGAACTTGGCGACGCACGCCCGGCGTCGGCGCAGGGTGATGTCGATGCCGGTCGCGCGGCGTACCCGTTCCTCCAGGTCCGCGTGGTCGTGCAGGACCAGCAGGACGTCGAAGAGGAACCCGCGTCCCGCCCCGGGGTGCGGCACGACGTCGGCGAGCTGTTCCAGCGGGTACAGCTGGTGCGCGTGGGACTCCAGGAACTCGGTGCGGGCGAGCGCCAGCAGTTCGCGGAAGGTGGTGCGGGGTGTGAAGGCCGTCCTGAGGGCGAGGGTGTTGGCGAGGAAGCCGAGCTGCGGCGCCAGATGCCGGGAGAACTCGCGGCCCGTCGACAGCGTGCCGAGGCAGAGGTCCGTCTGGCCGGTCCGCTCGTGCAGGGTCAGCACCAGGGTGGCGTGCAGGAGGGTGAAGAGGGTGACGCCCTCGCTGCGGCACAGCTCCCGGGCGCGGGCGGCCGCCGTCTCGTCGAGGTGGCCGTGGAGGACGGCGCCGGTGAACGACTTGACGGGGCCGCGCGGCCGGTCCGTGCGCAGTCGCAGGGCGGGCACGCCGTCCTTGAGTTTCCGGTGCCAGTAGGCGCGGCTGGGTTCCAGCAGGCCCCGGGCGGCGATGTCCCGCAGCCACAGGGCGTAGTCGCCGTACTGGACGGCCGGTTCGGGCAGTGCCGTGCGGCGTCGCGCGTAGGCGGTGAGCACCTCCTCGGTGAAGACGGCCACGGAGATCGCGTCGCAGACGATGTGGTGCATGGAGAGCATCAGCACGTCGTGCGGGCCGGCGCCGGTCACGGAGGTCACCTGGAACAGCGGGCCGGTGGCCAGGTCGAACCGCCGGTGCAGTTCGCGCTGTTCGACGGCGGTCAGGGCCTGTTCCCGGTCGTCGTCCGGGCCGACGCGCTCGACCAGGACCTCGCTGCCCGCCGGGGTGTCCTCGACGCGCTGCACCACCTCGTCGTCGCGCAGGGCGAAGCGGGTGCGCAGGATCGCGTGCCGGGCGGTCACCGCGTCGACGGCGCGCGCGAGCCGGCGCGGTTCGAGGCCGCCGGCGACGTGGGCCGAGGCCAGCACGTTGTAGGACGTGCGCTGGTCCTGCACCCAGATCCGGGTCTGGGCGGAGGTGGCGGGGTACTCGGGGCGGGCCGGGTGCCGGGACAGCTCCGGCCACGTCCCGGTCCGGGCCGGTGCGAGGCGCGCGGCGACGGCGGCGACGGTGGGGGCCTCGAAGACGTCCTTGAAGGAGAGGGTGAGGCCGGTGGTCCGCTCCAGGCGGTGCAGCAGTTCGATGACGCCGATGGAGTTGCCGCCCAGTTCGAAGAAGGACGTCTCCGGGCCTGCGGGCGCGACCCCCAGGACGTCCTCCACGCAGGCGGCCACGGCCCGCTCCCGCTCGGTCAGCGGCCGCTCGGGGCGGCCGTCGCGCGGGGCGGGTGGACCGGGCGGCGGCAGTCTGGCGGTGTCGACCTTGTTGTTCGGTGTGAGCGGGAAGGCGCCGAGCACGCGGACGGCGGCCGGGACCATGTGGGCGGGCAGCGACCGCGCCAGCAGGTCGCGCAGGCCGGCGGCGTCCGGTGCGGCGGGCCGCCGCTCGTCGGGGATCTCCGCGTAGGCGGTCAGCGAGTCGGTGCCGTCGCCGCCGCGGTGCCGGCGGACCAGGGCGCGGGTGACGGCGGGATGGCTCGTCAGGACGGTCTCGATCTCGGCGGGTTCGACGCGGTAGCCGTTCACCTTGACCTGCCGGTCGGCGCGTCCCACCAGCTCGATCTCGCCGCTGGGCAGGAACCGTCCGAGGTCGCCGGTGCGGTAGCCGCCGGGCGGGAACTTCGCCGCGGTGAGGCCGGGCAGGCCGAGGTAGCCGCGGGCGACGTGTGCGGAGCCGACCACGATCTCGCCGACCTCGTACACCTCCGGGCCGCCGCCGTGCTCGGTCCGGAGCTTCAGGGTCGTGCCGTCGCAGGGCGTGCCGAGGGTGACGGCGCGCGCGGCGTGCCCGGGTTCGAACCGGTGCAGTGAGCCGAGGGTGTTCTCGGCCTGGCCGTACAGGTTGTGCAGGCCGACTCGGGGGGCCAGTTCGAAGTGCCGGACGACGTCGGCGGTCAGGACGGGTTCGCCGCCCAGGACGACGGCGCGCAGCCGGCCGGTGTCCGGGCCGTTCCGGGTGGCCAGCATCGTGCGGTACAGCGAGGGTGTGGTGTGCAGGACGGTGACGGACCGGTCGGCCGCCCACTGCCACAGGTCGCGGTGGGCGGTGGACTCGTGCAGGGCCAGGACCTCCAGCCGGGCGCCGGTGACCAGGGCCGTCCAGACGTCCAGCACGGCGGCGTCGAATCCGAGCGACGAGACGAGGGTGAGGGTGTCCCGTTCGGTGATCGACAGCCGTCGGCGGTACTGCTCGACGAAGTACCGTACGTTCTCCGCCCGCTGGATCACGGCCTTGGGCGTGCCGGAGGTGCCGGAGGTGTACAGCAGGTAGCCGCTCTCCGGCGGCGGGGCGGTGGTGGCCCCGGGGGACGGCGCCGCGTGGATCTCGTCGACGCGCACCGTCCTCGGTCCGTCCGCTCCGTCGGTCCAGGGCAGGTCCCCGGCCGCCAGGACCGTGCGCACCCCCGCGTCGGCGACGATCCGGCGGAGCCGTGGAGCGGGGTCCCGCGGTTCGAGGACCACGTAGCGCCGGCCGGCGTCGAGCGCGCCGACCATCGCGGCGAGCGCGGCGGCGGTGTCCGCGGCGCGGAAGCAGAGGCCGACCGGGTCGTCCCCGGGTTCTTCGCGCAGGTGCGCGGCGACACGGAGGCTCGTGTCGAGGAGTTCTCCGTACGTCGTCCCGCCCCGCGGGGTCACCACCGCCGTCCGCCCGGGGTGCCGTGCCATGGTCTCCCTGACGGCCGCGAGCAGGGTGGGCGGGGCGTCGGCGGGTGCCTCGGCCGCGGGCGGGCGGGCGCGGCGGGGCGGTACGGGGCGAGGCGGTACGAGGAGGGGTACGGCGTCCAGCGGTTCGTCCGGCCGTTCGGTGAGCCGGTGCAGGCATGTCCGGAACCCGTCCGTCCACAGGCGCACCGTGTCGGGTTCGAACAGCGAGGTGTCGTAGTCCCAGCGCAGCGCGCCGCGTCCGTCGCCGTCGAGGGCGGCGTAGACGTCGAGGTCGAGCCGGGCGGTGAGGCCCTGGTCGCCGAGGAAGCCGGCGGCGACCCGGTCGGGGGCGGCGAAGGTGAGTCCGTTGAAGTACACGGAGGTGAGCGGCGTGCGCGGGGCGGGCCCGCCGGTGCCGCGCTCCCCCGCCGCGGCGCTCTCCGGTACGGCGCGGCGGCGGAGCGCGTCGGCCAGGACGGCGGTGACCGCCGCGGCCCGGTCGGCGCCGGACCGCCCGGCGTCGAGTTCGACGCGCAGGGTGGCCGGGTTGACGCAGGGGCCGAAGGTGTCCTTCATGGCGGGCAGGTCGCGGTCGAGGAGCGGCACGCCGAGGACGACGTCCGTGCGGCGCGTGATCCTGCCGATGACGGTGGCGAACGCGGTGAGCGCCACGGCGAACGGGGTCGTGCCCCAGCGGCGGGCCGCCCCGGCGAGGGACCGGGACTCTTCGTCGCTCAGGTGCAGCCACCGGCTCGCGACCGGACCGCGGGCGCCGTCGGCGGCGGGCCGGCGGTCCCGGGGCAGCCGCAGCGGGACGGCGTCCGCGAGCCGCTCGCGGCGGTGCGCGGCGCTGTCGCCACCGTCCCGGGCGACCGCGCGGCGCTGCCTCAGGACGTAACCCCGGTAGGAGGTGTCGGGTTTCGCGTCGGCCAGTGGCCCGGCGCCGGTCACCGCGGTGAGCAGCCGCTGGGCCAGCGCGTGGAGCGAGAAGCCGTCGCACACCACGTGGTGGGCGACGAGGATCAGCGTGCTGGAACCGTCCGGCAGGAGGGTCAGCACGGCCCGGAACAGGGGGTGTTCGTCGAGGTCGAAGGGTTCTCGTACGAGCGCGCCGGCGTTCGCGTCCAGTTCCTCGGCCGCCCGCCGTCCGTCCAGGGCGGTGAGGTCGAGCACCTGGGGCCGGTACGCGTCCGAGTCGGCGGGGACAAGGCCCAGGCGTCCGTCCCGCCGGACGATCCGGCACCGCAGCAGTTCCGCGCGGCCGAGTTCGACGGCGACCGCTTCCTCGACGCGTTCGCGCGGGACGCCGGGCGGGAAGCCGACCCGGACGGGGATGTTGTAGCGGCTGTCGGGCGTCCTCGACTGGTGGTCGACCCAGATCGCCTCCTGGACGGCGCTCAGGGGCAGCGGGCCGTCGTCCGTCCGTTCCGCGGGCTCGTCCGCCGGTGGCAGGGTGTCCAGGTGCGCCGCGAGAGCGGGGACCGTCCGGTGGGTGTAGAGCGCTTCGACGCCGACCGCCCGGCCCGACGCCGCCGACACCGCGGCGGCGAGTTCGGCGATCCCGAGGGAGTCGAGGCCCACTCCGAAGAAGGTGTCGTCGCGCCCGATGCGGAGCGGTCCCCTGCACCGCTGGACCGCCTCGGCGACCAGCCGTTCGGCGTCCGAGACCGCCGGGAACGGGGTCGGTTCCGGGCCGGCCGGCTCGTCGCCCGCCGCCGTCCAGTGGGCGAGGCCGTCGGTCCGGCCGGCGAGGAAGTCGGCCTTGCAGAGCGTCCGCTGGAGCTTGCCGCTGCTGGTGCGCGGCAGCCGGCGGTCGGCGACGAGGAAGACCGCCGCCGGGGCGATGCCGTACTCCTCCAGCAGCACGGTGCGGACCGACCGGATGACGTCGTCGTGGGGCAGGCCGCAGGTACGCCGGTACTCGCACAGCACGATCAGTTCCTCGCCGTGCTCCCCGTCGACGGAGAACACCACGCAGCCGTCCCGGGCCACGCCCGGCGCGCCCTCGGCGATCGCCCACTCCAGGTCGTACGGGTAGTGGTTGCGTCCGCGGACGATGACCAGTTCCTTGGTCCGGCCCGTCACGTGCAGCTCGCCGTCGCGCAGGAAGCCCAGGTCCCCGGTGCGGTAGAACGGGCCCTCGCCGGTGCTGGTGCGGGCGCGGAACGCCTCGGATGCCTCGGTGTCGTTCCAGTAGCCGCTCGCGATGCTCGCGCCGCTCAGCCACACCTCCCCCACCTCGCCGTCCGGGCGCTCCGCGCCGTCCTCGCCGACGACGACACAGCGGAAGCCGCGCGGGACGCCGCACGACACGACGGCCGCCGCGGACGGCGCGGAAGACGCGGACGACGCGGAATGCCCGGTCGGCGCGAGCGGCGCGGGCGCGCGGTCGGCGGACGTGCCGCCCGGTGGGCGCGTGACGCAGCCGTCGGCGGCCGACACGAGCAGCGTGGCCTCCGCCATGCCGTAGCAGGGCCGGAACGCCTCGGCGCGGAAGCCGGCCGGGGCGAAGCGCTCGGCGAAGGCCGTGAGGGTCGGTTCGCGGACGAGTTCGGCACCGCAGTAGGCGACCCGCCAGCCGCTCAGGTCGAGCCGGGCGATCTCCTCGTCGTCGACGCGGTCCACGCAGTGCTGGTAGCCGAAGTTGGGGCCGCCGCTGCCGGTCGCGCGGTAGTGGCTGATCGCCTCCAGCCAGGACAGGGGCCTGCGGAGCAGTTCGACGGGTGAGAGGAACACCGCGTGCGCGCCGACGTGGACGGAGTGCAGGACGTTTCCGATGAGTCCCATGTCGTGGTAGAAGGGCAGCCAGGAGACGATCGTCGAGCCGCTGTCCTGGCCGAAGGCGGCACGGATCAGTTCCTGGTTGCGGTACAGGTTCCGGTGCGAGACGACGACGCCCTTCGGGGCGCCGGTGGAGCCGGACGTGTACTGGAGCAACGCCGGGTCGTCCGGGCGCGTGGCCGCGGGCGGGAAGGCGTCCGGGATGTCGCCGCCGGTCACGACGGACTCGGTGACGAGGCAGGGCACGGTGTCCGCGAGCCGCTCGCCCGCGCGGCGGAGCACGGACGGGTCGGTGAGGACCACGGAGACCTGCGCGTCGGCCGCGATGGCGAGGAGCCGGTCGGCCGAGCGGGCGTTGCGCGGCGGGTAGCAGGGCACGGGCACGATCCCGGCGAGCAGGCAGGCCCAGAACGCGCGGACGAACTCCGGGCCGTGCGGGTAGAGCAGCAGCGCCCTGGCGCCCCGGGGGAAGCGGGCCAGGCGGGCCGCGAGGGCGGCGACGGCGGCGTGCAGTTCGCCGTAGGTGAGGGTGTGCGCGTCGTCCGGTCCGCCGCGCAGGAAGGTGTACGCGGGTCCGGCCGGTGCCTCGGCGGCGCGGCGCGCCAGGACGGCGCCGAAGTTGTGGTGTCCCTGTCCGGGGCCGGTGTCCTCAGCCATCGACGCGCTCCCGCCTCGCCTCGCCGTACGCCGTCCTGATCCGTCGGCGCCGGAGCTTTCCGGTGCCGGTGAGCAGGCCGTTCTCCACGGTGAACGGCTCCTCGGTGTGCACGAACCAGGTGACCTTCTCGTGGTCGGCCAGTTCGGTGTTGAGCGCGGCGAGGTAGCCGCGCAGCGCGTCGCGGCCGCCGCGTTCGGCGGGCCAGTACGCGACGGCGGTGATCCGTTTGCCGTCGAAGGACGTGACGCAGAGGGAGTTCTCGGTCTTCAGGTCGTGGAAGACGGTCTCCACGCCGGCGGGGAAGACCTTCTTGCCGTTGTCGAGGACGATGACGTCGTCCTTGCGTCCGTCGAGGAAGAGGAAGCCGTCCGCGTCGAGGTGGCCGAGGTCGCCGGTGCGGATCCAGCCGTCCTCGTCGAAGGTGACGACCGAGGGGTCGGCCAGTTCGCCGCGGTCGATCCGGACGAGGATCTCGCCGTCCGCGCCGATCCGTACCGGCACCCGGGGCCGGCCGACGCTGCCGATGCGGAAGTCCTTCTCGGAGCTCATGGAGATGATGCGGGGCAGTTCGCTCTGTCCGTATCCCTCGTAGATCTTCACGCCGACCCGGTGGAACGTCGTGAGGGTGCGCGGGTCGATCGGGGCGCTGCCGGTGACGAAGTAGTCCGCGCGCCCGCCGTAGACCTTGCGCACCTGGGGGAAGAGGTAGCGGTCGAAAAGACGCTTGACGGGGTTGCGGTTGCCCAGGCGGTTGACGCCCAGCCGGAGGTAGAGGCGGTGGACGGCCTTGCGGCGGTCGTCGAGCTGCTGGAGCTTGTGCTCGATCCGCGCCGCGAGCGCCTCGTAGATCATGGGGACGCTCACCATGATGTTGGGTTTCTCGACGGTCAGGTCCTGTACGCAGCGCAGGGGTTCGGAGAGCACGATGTCGATCTTCCGCATCAGTGCCAGTCGTACGAAGGCCCGCTGCTGGGGGTGGGAGAAGGGCATGAAGAGGAAGAGCCTGTTGTCCTTGCGGCTCCAGAAGCTGGTCCGGTAGCGGTAGTACCGGACGGCCAGTGCGGCGGCGCGCTTCAGGGGCGGCGCCGGCTGTTCGGGCGGGAAGGTCAGGTCGACGCGCTTGGCCTTGCCGGAGGTGCCCGAGGAGTATCCGGTCGAGTAGTGGTCCAGCATCCCCTCGGCCGTGCATGTCCACTCGGTGCCTTCGAGGAGGTCGAAGTCGTATCTCGGGGCGGCGCCGCGGGTCCGGAAGAACCACACCGGCGCGTGGACCTCGGTGAGCCGGTCGGCCAGCGCGTGGTCGGCGAGCACGACATGGGCGCCGGCCTCGCGGAAGAGGTCAGCGATCTCGGCGGCGGTCAGGAACTCCGGGACCGCGACGGACCGGAACCCCGCCTTGAGGCAGGCGAGGTCGAGCACCATCCACGCGTACGACGTCGGCCCGATCAGCCCCACGGCGAACTCGCCGGCCGCGGGCCGCAGCGACGCCAGCCGGGCGACGGCGCGGTCGATGTCACGGGCCAGCTCGGACCAGGGCGTGCGGACCCGTCCGCCGTCGCGGTGCACCACCTCGTTGACGTCGTTGTCCGCCAGCGCCTGGAGGGCCGCGAAGAGCTGCCGCCTCATCCCAGGTTCCTGCGGATGGTCGCCGCGACCTCGCCGAACCGGCTGCCGAGGAACAGCTGGTCGGGCGGCAGGACGTTCTCGCCGAAGACCTCGTCGACCTCCAGGACCATCCGCACCGATTTCAGGGAGGTGCCGCCCAGGTCGAAGAAGTCGTCGGCGGCGGTGATGTCGTCGACCTTGAGGATCTCGCGCCAGATGGCGGCGAGTTTCTCCTCGATCTCGGACGGCGGGCCCGTCTCGGCGGTGTCGTCGGCGGGTGTCCGGGCGAGGAGGGCGGCGGCGTCCACCCGGCCGCGGCCGTCCCTCGGGAGGGCCGGCAGGAACCGCAGCCGGTCCGCGGGCAGGCCGGTGAACTCGGTGCCCGGTGCGGCGCGCAGGGCGGCGGCCAGTGCCCGGGGGGTGGCGAGCGGCCTGCGCCAGGGCGGGGCGGTGGTGTCGGGGCCGACGGGTCCCCGGCGTGCGTAGACGCCGTACATGTCGGTCTCCAGCAGGTCCCGGTTGCGGTCGACCAGCACCTGGAAGCCCTTGTCGCGGAGGAGGGAGACGCAGGCGGCGACCCGGCCGTCGATGTCGTGGACCTCCATCACCACCTGGTCGACGCGGCTCCACAGGTCGTCGTCGATGCCGAGCAGGACCTGCCACTCCGCCTTCTCGACGTCGATCTTCAGCAGGTCGACGCGGTCGACGGCGTGTCCTTCGAGCGCCTGTCGCAGGGTCCGCACCTCGCACTCGACCGACTCGCCTGCCAGCAGTTCGGCGACCATCGCGTCGAGTCCGGCTCCGGCCTCCTCGGTGCCGGCGAGGTAGGTCCTGAGGACGTCGCGGTCCGTGCGGTCGGCGAGCAGGCCGGACATCGCGGTGTTCTTCGGGTAGTAGGTGATCCGTGTCCGGCGCCGGGTGTCGCCGACCGCGACGGGGACGACGACCAGGTCGATGCCGTGCAGCCGGGCGTTCAGCTCGACGGCCCGGCAGAGCTGCGGGACGGGTTCGAACGCGATGACGCGGGCGCCCGGCCGCACGAGTCCGAAGAGCACCGAGGCGCCGCCGACGTTCGCTCCGACGTCGACGACGGTGGGGTGTTCGGGGAGGGTCACGCCGTTGCGCAGATACTCGTTGTCCCGGAACACCTCGCGGTGGAGGAAGTCCGCCTCGCGCCGGTTGCGGTGGAAGAGCATCAGGTCGTCGTCGGGTTCGAACAGGGTGAGTCCGCCGTCCGTCTCCTCGCGGAGGGCGACCGCCCGCCGGACGGCGGGGGCGGCCGGGCCGGGTACGGCGAAGACCGCGACGGGGCTCCGGTCCCCCGTCCGGTGCCGCAGGACGGCGTACTCCTCCACGAGCCCGCCGGGGCCGCGGCCGTGGTGCTCGACGTCGAGGGCGTGTGTGTCGGTCATCGGTGTCCCGGTGTGATCGCGTGCCGCGCCGCCACGAAGTCGACGGCCAGCCCAGTCAGTCGGATCGAGGTGTCGAAGACGGAGAGGTGGTCGCCGGACGGCTCCTCGACCAGTCGCGCGCGGGCCAGCTCGCGCGCGACACGGTGCGATCCGGCCGGGTGCGCGGTGGTGTCGGTGCGGCTGGTCACCACCAGCGTCGGGTGCGCGATGCCGGCGAGCAGGCCGGTGATGTCGAACGTCATGATGGCGAGGTTGAGGCGGCAGTAGTGGTGGAACAGGGCCGGTGTCGCGTACGGGTAGAGGACCAGCGGCGCGACCCGTTCTGGGATCTTCGCCAGGGCGGCCGGGCGGTGCATGAGCTTCTGGTAGGCGGTGGCCTTGTCGAGGCTGTCGGCGCCCAGTTCCATCAGCGCCTGGACGTCCCGCTGGTGGTCGGTCTTGGTGGAGTCCGCGCCGAAGTCGTAGTCGCCGTGCCACAGGCTCACCGACCCGAACCGTTCCGGGTGGCGGTGGACCGCGTCGAGGGCGAGCACCGCGCCGCCGCAGAGGCCCATCACATGGGGGGCCGGCAGGTCGAACGCGTCCATGACGGCCAGCAGGTCGTCGGCCTGGTCGGCGACGCCGCTCGCCGTGCCCGGCGCGGGGCCGTCCGGGTCGAACATGCCGCGGGACTGCCAGGTCACGACGTGGTGGTCCGCGCCGAGCGCCCGCAGCCAGCGCCGGGACAGGGCGACGGGCATACCGCACGGAGGGACGAGGACCACCGCCGGTCTCGTCCGGTCGCCCACGGCGAACGCGTCGAGGACCAGGCCGTCGCGGGTGCGGACCGGCACCGCGCGGGGTGCCAGCTCGCGCGCCCGTGCGGCGGCCCGCCGGACGGGCGCGTCCCCGGCCTGCCGGGCCCGGTCCGCCAGGGGGCCGCCGTCCCGGAGCAGGCCGCGGAGCCGGCGCTCCACGGCCAGTCCGAACGAGCTGGGGGTCTGCTCGGGTACGGTACGCACCTCGACGGTCTGCCGCAGCCCCACCTCGCGGGCGACGGTGTCGAGCAGCCGCCCGGCGGCCCCGCCGTGGTGCTCGTGCTCCTCCACGACCACCTCGAAGCGGTCCTGCGGCAGCCGGTCGGCCAGCGGTTTGATCTCGCCGAAGACCTCGACGGCCCTGGCCGCCCACTCCTCGAACCCGTCCACGGTCAGCTCTTGCCGAACGGCACGCCGGTCGTCGTGTGGGTCAGGAGCCGGTTGCGGCCGTGCTTGTCCTCCCCCGACACCAGCACGCACCCGAAGTCGTCCAGCGAGATGCGTCCGCCGTACTCGTGGATCTCGTCGAGCCCCGGGTAGACGTGCACCGACGCGGGGACGTAGCGGCCGGCGAACCCCATCCGCATCTCCTGCGTCCGGCCGGCGTGTCCGTGCGAGGCGTGCATCAGCGTCGACCAGAACACGATGAACTGTCCGGCCCGCATCTCCATGGACACGGCCTTGCTCTCGTCCGGCGACCAGTCCGGGTCGATCTGCAGCTGGCGGTAGTCGTAGCCGAAGAAGCCGCGGGTCACGCCGTTCTTGACCCTGTTGTTGTTGGCCTCCGGGTCGTAGTGCATGCCGAGGGTCTCGTCGTAGAACATCTGGCGGTGTGTGCCCGGGATGAACTGGAGGCAGGCGGTCTCGGTGCTCGCCTCGGTGAAGGCGGTCCACACCGTGATGGTGCCGCCGTACTCGCGGTCCTCGTCCCAGACGATCTGCGGCTCGCCGCCCGCGTTGGCGAAGGTGTCCGCCTGGTGCCAGTCGGTGCCCTCGTCGCCGGGGTACTTCGGGAAGAACTCCGAGCGCCAGCAGATGACGTCGTTGCCGAGGATGCTCGCCACCCGGTGCACGATCTCCGGCCGGGCGATGTGCTCGGCCAGGAAGGCGTTGTCGAGGTGGCGGTCGTAGTTGGAGATGTTGGTGCCCTGCGAGATCGCCTCGGTGTCCTGGTAGACGGCGTTGCTGCGGTCGAGCAGTTGCAGCCGCTGCCGGCGCCAGTGCTCGGCCATCTCCTCGGGTTCGTAGAGGGTGAACGGCCCGGCGTAGCCGTTGCGCTGGAAGTCGGCCAGCTCGGTGGGCGTGAGGCTGAACTTGTTCATGACATCAACTCCCGTTTCCCGGAGGCGAACCGCTCGCCGACGTGATCGACGTAGAGGTCGAGCGACAGGCCGTCCGCGAAGGCGCCCAGGTCGACTTCCACGGCGAGCTGCTTCTTGGTCTCCTGCATGATCCGGATGAGGTCGAGCGACGTGCCGCCGCCTTCGAAGAAGTCCGTGTGCGGGGAGGTGACCGGCCGGCCCAGGACCTGCTCCCAGATGGCCCGCACCCTCAGGGCGTGGTCGTCGGCCGGGTCCGGCTCCGGTGTCCTCGCCTGTGCGAGGTAGGCCGCCCGCAGCGCGTCGTGGTCGGTCTTGCCGTTGTGGTTGCGCGGGTGTTCCGCGAGCAGGACGCACTGGGCCGGGCAGGCGTAGGCCGGCAGGGCCGCGCGGACGCGGGACAGTGCCTCCTCCCGCAGCCCAGGGGTGGCGCCGTGCCGGGTCAGGGCGAACAGCACGAGGTGGGCCTCGCCGTCGGGGGGCGTCACCTTCAGTACGACGGAGCCGGACAGCTCCGGGTGCTCGTCCGCGACGGCTTCGATCTCGCGCGGGTCGATCCGGTAGCCGTGCAGTTTGATCTGGGTGTCCGCGCGGCCGGCGAAGAAGTACTCCGTGCCGTCGTAGGTGACGCCGAGGTCGCCGGTGCGGTAGGTCGCCCCGTGCGGGCCGGAGCGGGTGAACCGGGCGGCGGTGAGTTCCGGGTCGTTGAGGTAGCCGGCGGCGACACCCGGGCCGCTGACGTGGATCTCCCCGATCTCCCCGGGCGCGACGGGCCGGCCGTCGGCGTCGAGCAGGCGCAGGGTCAGGTCGGGGATCGGGACACCGATGGGCGAGTGCTCGGACGCGGCGAGCACGTCCGGGGTGAGCGGCCGGTAGGTGACGTGCACGGTCGTCTCGGTGATGCCGTACATGTTCACCAGCCGCGGGCGGGACGCGCCGCGCCGGGCGAGCCACGCCGCGGCGGCCTCGTGGTCGAGTGCCTCGCCGCCGAGGACGACGTGGCGCAGGGCGAGGTCCCCGCCGAGGCGCTCGTCCGCGGCGTCGAAGGCGCGGAACGCGGTCGGTGTCTGGCTGAGCACCGTGACGCCCCGGTCCGCGACGAGCCGGTGGAAGCGCTCGGGTGCGCGGGTGGTCGCGGCGGGCACCACGACGGCCTTGCCGCCGTACAGCAGGGCGCCCCAGAGTTCCCACACCGAGAAGTCGAAGGCGATCGAGTGGAACAGGGTCCACACGTCGTCCTCGCGGAACCCGAACCAGTCCTCCGTCTCGCGGAACAGCCGGTCGACGTTCCCGTGCGCGACGACGACGCCGTGCGGCTTCCCGGTGGTCCCGGAGGTGTAGATGACGTAGGCGGGCGCGTCGGCGGAGACCGGCACCGGCTTCGGCGGGGTGTCACCCGGGTCGTCCGCGAGGGAGCCGCGCTCGTACGGTACGACCGTGAGCCCGTCCCGGCCGTCGAAGGTGCCGGCGAGCCCGGGGGCGGCGACGACCCACCGGACGCGGCTGTGCTCGACGATGTGGCGGACGCGGGGCGCGGGGTGGTCCGCGTCGACGGGCAGGTAGGCCGCGCCGGCCTTGAGGATGCCGAGGACGGCGACGACCACGTCGATCCCCCGGGGGAAGGACAGGCCGATCACTTCGCCGGGGCCGACGCCCCGGGCGCCGAGGTGGGCGGCGAGCCGGTCGGACAGGCGGTCGAGTTCCCCGTAGGTCAGGCTCTCGTCGCCGCTCTCGACCGCGGTCCGCGCGGGCGTCTGCTCCGCCCGGCGGCGGAAGACCTCGTGGAGTCCGCCCCGGAATGCTGGTGTGCCGTTCGCGATGGTTGCCATCTGTTCCTTCACCGCCGAGGGGTACCGGTCACGTGTCGTCCGCCGTGCGCGTGTGGAGCGTTCCGTCGTTCCAGATGTGGCGTACCTCGCCCCATTCCGCGACGCTGCGCACGTCGGGGAAGAACCCGGTGCCGAGGTCGTTGGCGCTGGTGTTGCACAGGACCGGCACGCCGCTGAGCCGCTCGTAGTGCTTGAGCAGTTCGTGGACCCGCGGGTTCTCCCGCTCGTGGACGGTCTGCAGGCGTGCCGTGCCGTCGAGGTGGCAGACGGCGGGCAGCCGCTCCACCGCCTCGGGGCGCACCCGGTGGTCGTAGAGCATGTACGGGTCCGGGGTGCCGGGGTCGAAGAACCGCGGCGCGTCCTCCTCGGCGCAGATCGGCGCGACCGGCCGGTAGGACTCGCGGCGCTTGATCCGGTTGAGCAGGGTCTTCATCTCCGGTGACGTCGGCGCGGCCATGATGCTGCGGTTGCCCAGGGCGCGCGGGCCGAGTTCGGCGCGGCCGCCGAGCACGATGACGGGCTGCTGCGACTCGTGGAGGAGGGTGGCCAGTTCGGCCAGGGTGCAGTCGCGCGCGGTCCAGCCGTCCGCGTCCCAGGCGGTGTCGCGGACCGCGGGGCCGCTGTAGACGTTCCAGTCGATCGACTCGTAGCCGTGTTTGGCGACCAGTTCGCTGCACACGGTGCCGACGGCGCTGCCCGCGTCGTTGGGGAAGGGCGGGATCCACAGTTCCGTCAGGCCGCACGCGCGCCGGATCGCGCTGTTCCATTTGATGTTGAGGGCGCATCCGCCGGCGTAGCAGAGGGCGCGCGGCCCCTTGTCCAGTTCGTCGAGCCGGGCGGAGAGCGTGCGGACCAGTACCTCTTCCAGGAAGCAGTGGAACGTGGTGAGGATGTCCTCGTCGCCGAATCCGCTGGCCTTGGCGCGGAAGACCAGTTTCAGCAGCAGTGCCCGTTCGAAGGTGAGCATCTCGTCGTGGGTCGTGACCGGCCCGTTCTTCGCGACGAGTTTCTCGAAGATCGCGTGGAAGTTCGCCAGCAGCGTCGGCTGTCTGCGGCCCTTGGCTATGTAGGCCATATATTTTCCGGCGAGCGAGAGATCGTTCGGCCGATATTTCTTGTAGGGCTCGAAGTTCACGGCGAAGTACGTGTAGATGAACCCGCTCATCGGGAAGAGGTGGCCGAGGCACTCCAGTTTTCCGCCGCGATCGTAATGGAAGAGCTGGGGGAAGGACATGCCGTCCCACGAGAGCACGTACGACGGGTCGCCGCGCCGGGCCATCGGGCTGCTGCAGTAGGCCGAGAAGATGTGCCCGGTGATGTGGTGGTAGCTCGTGTACTCGCGGTCGAAGTAGGAGCTGAACGCGGCTTTGTTCGCCAGCGGATTGGAGCGGACGTCGTAGAGGTGGCCGTACTCGGCGACCTCGAAGGGTACCTGCTCCCCGCCGAGCGTCACCGCGAAGGGCGTGGTGTGCCAGCCGTCGACGACGAGCCCGTCGACCTCGCCCCAGTCGTAGCCGACGTCGCCGAGGAGGGCGGCCAGCTCGCTCCGGGTCAGCCGGAATTCCGAGTAACGGGGGTTGTTGTCGATCTTTTCCATCTCATGACAGCAGACCAGGTGATTGTCCTCGAAGAGGGCGACACCGCCGTCATGGCTCAGCTTGATGCCGACAGAAATGATTTTTTGATTACGCATGGCCCCATTTTTCATTGTCCCATGCTTCGCGGTCGGAGCCCGATGCTACCTACGGCATTGCGACCGTTCAAGGGAGTCCAAGTCGTTGAACTACACTGCTCCGTCATGCGGAAAACACGCCTCGACTTAGCTCGAATACAAGCGGCCCGTCAAGCGATCGACCCACTTTTCCTGGACTCCCCGCTCTACCCGTGTACCGGTCTGGGGGAGGATCTCGGGTGCTCGGTGAGCCTGAAGCTGGAGACCGTGAACCCGGTGCGCAGCTTCAAGGCGCGCGGCACCGAGATCATCGCGAGCCGGCTGGCCGCGAGCGGCCGGAAGGCCGTGGTGTGTGCCAGCGCGGGCAATCTGGGCCAGGCCCTGGCGTGGTCCGGGCGGAACCGGGGGCTCGATGTCACCGTGGTGGCGTCCCGCTCCGCGCCCGCGGTCAAGCTGGAGCGCATCCGCGCGCTCGGCGCCGAACTGGTCCTGGTCGACGGGGACTACGACGTGGCCTGTGAGCGGGCGGCGGCCATCGCGCGGGAGCGGGGTGTGCGGCGCGTCGAGGACAGTGTGGACGTCGAGACCTGCGACGGTGCGGCGACCATCGGCCTGGAACTGGCCGCCGACACCTCACGGTTCGACACCGTGCTGGTCGCCCTGGGCACCGGGGCGCTGGCCGGCGGGGTCGGTTTCGCGGTGAAGTCGCTGGCCACGCAGGTGGAGGTGGTGTGCGTGCAGCCGCAGGGCGCTCCGGCCATGACGCGGTCGTGGCACGCGCGGCGCGTGATCACCACCGAGTCGACCGACACCATCGCCGACGGGGTCGCGGGCCGGGTGCCGAACCCGGACGCGCTGGCGGACCTCCTCGTCGTCGCCGACGACGCCGTCCTGGTGGAGGAGTCGTCGATCGTCGAGGGGATGCGGCTGCTCCTCGACCACGCGGGGCTCGTCGTCGAACCGTCGGCGGCGCTGGGCATCGCGGCGCTCCTGGAGGACCGCGACCGCTTCGCGGGCAGACGGGTGGCGACCGTGGTGTGCGGCAGCAACGTCGACATGGACGCCTATCACCGGTGGGTCGGCACGAGACCGGCACCGGTGCCGGCGGCTGCCGGCGGGCCGGAACGGGCGGGGTAGGCGGTGCCGGGGCCGTGCTGCGGGCAGGACAGACACCGCCCCGCGCCGGCGGCGTGCGCCTCCGGCACGTCCCGGGGCCGTCCGGCTCTACCGCTTCGCCCCGGTCCCGGTCCCGGCCTCGGCCGGCTTCTCCGCCTCGGGTGTCCTCCCGCGTACGGTCCGGGTCACGAGCGCGGTGAGGACACCGGCGAGCAGGCCCCAGAAGGCGGAGCCGATGCCGAGCAGCGTGACGCCGGAGGCGGTCGCCAGGAAGGTGACCGCGGCCGACTCCCGCCAGCGCTCGTCCGCGAGCGCCGAGGTGAGGGAGGTGATGATGGTGTTCAGCAGTCCCAGGCCGGCGATCCCCGCGATCAGGGACGCGGGCAGCGAGGTGAGCAGCGCGGCGATGGTGCCGCCGAAGAGACCGAGGCAGAGGTAGAACACCCCGGCCCACAGGGCCGCGATGTACCGCCGGTCGCGGTCCTCCAGCGCCTGGCTGCCGGTGCAGATCGCCGCGGTGATGGCCGCGAGGTTGAGGCCGAAGCAGCCGAACGGGGCGAGCAGCAGGTTGGCCGCCCCGGTCCAGCCGACCAGCGGGGAGACGGGCACCTGGTAGCCGTCGTTGCGCAGGACCGCCACTCCGGCGAGGTTCTGCGAGGCCATGGTCACCACGAACAGCGGCAGCCCGGCGCTGACGATCACCTTCCAGGAGAAGTCGGGCGCGGTGAAGACCGGTGAGGCGGTCGCGAGGTCCACGTCCCCGAGGTGCACCGAACCCGCCAGGGAAGCGGCGACGGCCCCCGTGACCAGCGCGGCCAGCACCGCGTACCGGGGCAGCCAGCGGCGGCACAGCAGGTACACCGCGAACATGGGGAAGACCGTGCCGAAGCTCTCGCGCATCGCGCCGAACAGCCCGGTGCCGAAACCGACGAGGATGCCGGCGAGCAGACCCGACGCCAGGGACATCGGGATGCGGTCCATGACGCGGGCGAACCAGCCCGTGACCCCGCTGACGGTGATGAGCGCCGCGGACACCAGGAACGCGCCGACGGCCTCGGCCATGGTGGCGCCGAGCAGGCCGGTGGCCAGGACGGCCGCGCCCGGTGTGGACCAGGCCGTGACCACGGGGGTGCGATACCGTAGGGACAGTCCTATGCAGGTCGCGCCCATGCCGATGCCCAACGCGAGCATCCAGGAGGCCAGTTCGCCGGCGGACGCACCGGCGGCCTTGGCCGCGGTGAACACGATGGCCGCGGAGCTGGCGGAGCCCACCGACACCGCGATGAGGCCGGCGGCGACGGCCGAGGGGGGAGCTGCGTGCCGCGCTAAGTGGGACAGCGACTTCATGAGTCCGTGATCATACCCGAGCGGACAGTGACCTCTCTCCGGTGCCTCCGCCTCCGCGAGCCCGCCTCACGTTAGGGATGCCGAGCATGACCGATCAGTCGCTCTATCTCCGCGGTCTCGCCTACACGGTGGGGGACGCCGTGCCCCTCACCGAGATCGAGGAGGGCGATCCGGAGCAGGTGCAGCTCTTCACCAGACTGGGCCTGCGCCACTACCGGAAGAGTCCGCTGAGCCTGCCCGAGCTGTGCGGCCGCGCGGTCGGCGAGACGATGCGGACGAGCGGTACGGCGCCGTCCGGCATCGGCGCGGTGCTGCTCGCGCCGACGGTCGAATCCATCCACGCGGTGGGGCTCGACTACCCCGAGGTGGCGCGGATCCTCGGTGACCACGGTCTGGTCGACGCCAAGCTGTACGGGGTCACCCTCTCCAAGTGCTCCAATCTGTCGGCCGCCCTGGAGCTGGGGTCGAGCCTGCTGCGGGCCAACGACTACGCGGAGGTGCTGATCGTCGTGGGCGACAAGTGCGCCCGGGACCGCGACCGTTTCATGGACTCGGCCGAGTCCGTCCTCAGCGACGGGGCCCTGTCGTTCGTCCTGTCGAAGACCGGCGGCGACTACGAGTTGCGGCATCTGGCGACCAGCAGCGACCTGTCCCATCTCACGCGGACCTTCGACGTCCTGGCCTTCGTCGACAACTCGGTCAAGAACCTGGGCAGACTGTGGCGGGCCATCCCCGCGGAGCTGCCGCGGGAGAAGATGGAGAAGGTCTTCTGCGGCAACTACAACATGCTGGTGCAGCGTGCCCTCATGCGGGAGCTGGGCACCGGCCGGGAGAAGTTCCACCTCGACAACCTCGGGCGGCTCGGGCACGTGTTCTCCTGCGATGTGCTGATCAACCTGGTCGACTACGAGGCCGCGACGCCCGCCGCGCCCGGTGCGGTCTTCACCTGTCTGACGGTGGGGTACTTCCGCTGGGGCTGCTTCGTCCTGCGGAAGTGCTGAGAACCGGCCGGGCGGGGCGCGTCACAGCTCGGTGTCGGCGATGACCTCGCGCATGATCTCGCTGGCGCCGCCCGCGATCGTGTCCAGGCGGGTGTCCCGGAAGAGCCGGGCGACCGGCGCCTCGGCCAGGTAGCCGTGCCCGCCGAACAGCTGGAGGCACTGCCCGGCCGCGTCCGCGGCCAGTTCGGTGGCGCGGAGCTTCGCCATCGCGCTCTCGGACATCGCCGTCCTGCCCCGGCTGTGCAGCCACGCCGCGTGGTAGGTGAGCTGACGGGCCGCCTCGGTGTGGCTCATCAGCTCGGCCAGGCGGTGCCGTACCACCTGGTGCGCGGCGAGCGGCTTGCCGAAGGCCCGGCGCCGGGAGGTGTACCGCCGGGCCAGTTCCAGCGCGCGGTCGGCCTCGCCGAGGGCGAGGAGCGCGGCGGCGACGCGTTCGAGCTGGAACGCCTTCATGATCGTCATGAAGGCGGCGTTCTTCCGGCCGAGGAGCCGGTCCCCCGCCACCCTGACGTCCTCGAAGCGGACGGTCGCGGTGTCGGAGCAGTGCCACCCGAGCTTCTCGACGGGGGTCCGCGTCACCCCCGGCGCCTCGGCGTCGATGACGAGGAGGGAGAGGGTGCCGGAGCCGGTGGCCTGCGCCGGTCCGTCGGCCGTGCGGACCGCGGTGACCAGGTAGTCGGCGGTCATTCCGTTGGTGACGAACGCCTTGGTGCCGTCGACGGCAAACCCGTCGCCGACGGTCCGTGCCGCGCAGCCGATGCCCGACACGTCGGAGCCGGCCTCCGGTTCGGTGATCGCCAGCGCGGCGATCCGGTCGCCCGCGACGGCGGGCCGGAGGAACCGCTGCTTCTGGGCCGGGTCGCCCACCAGGTGCAGGTAGGTGGTCGCCATGTAGCTGTGGACGGACACCGCGCCGCGGAACCCGCCGCTGCCCAGCCGTCCCAACTCCTCCAGATAGGCCACGGAGTGGAAGAACGGCAGGCCGCGTCCCCCGTACTCCTCGGGGTAGTGCAGTCCCAGCAGCCCTTCCCCGGCGAGCAGTTTCCAGACCGCGCGCGGGATGCGGCGTTCGGTCTCCCACGTGTCCAGGTGGGGCACGACGTGCTCGTGGAGGAACCGGCGGGTCCGGGCGCGGAACGCCGCCGCCTCGGGAGAGAAGTAGATCGAGTCCACGCTCACACCCTCGTCCTGGTGCCGTACAGGAAACTCCGCGCGTTCGCTTCGAACAGTGCGGTCCGCAGTGTCGGTGTCAGCCGTCGGCGCATCTCCTCGATCCTGTCCCCGAGGCTGCCGGAGAAGTCGAAGAGCGGGGCGTCGGAGCCGAAGAGGACCTGGTCGGGGACTTTGGCGCAGGCGTCCAGCATCCGGTCCAGATCGGGGGCGGAGAGCTGGTGGAACGACGAGATGTCCGCGTAGAGGTTGGCGGGGTGGCGCTGGAGCAGTTGGACCGTGCCGTCGAGGTCCCAGATCATGCCGTGGGCCAGTGCGACGCGCAGGTCCGGGAAGCGCCGGAGGACCTCCTGGAGGCTGTCCGGGTAGCGCCGCGGGCGGCCGAGCACGGGCAGGGAAGGTCCCGAGTGGGTCAGTACGGGGACGTTGTTGTCGTTGCAGTGCCGCCAGAGCGGCAGCAGCCGTTCGTCGTCCAGTTCGAAGCCGCAGGGCGGGTAGAGCTTGACGCCCTCGCACTCCGGCTCGGCCGTCCACCGTCTGACGAGGTCGAGGCCCCGCTCGCCGCGGGCGGGGTCGAAGCCGGCGAAGAAGGTCAGGCGTCCCCCGGACGCGCCGGCCACCGCGGCGTGGTGCTCGTGGATCTCCTCGACGGTCAGCGGGGGTTCGCCGAGAGCCGGGCCGAAGTCGGCTATGAGCAGCACCGACTTGGCGATGCCGTGGGCGGTCATCCGGGACAGCAGCCGTCTGCCGTCGCGGTCCCGAAGGTAGAGGGAGAGGGCGCGCCCGACCCGGCTGTCGTCGCCGATCGACGCGCCGATGCCCGCGACGAACCCCGGTGAGAGGCAGCGCGCGTCGGCCAGATGGACGTGGACGTCGATCACGTCTGTCCCTCTCCGGGACCGGGGCGGGGCACCCGGGGGCCCGCGGTCACCGCGCGGTGCCGCGGTACAGCGTGGGGAAGATGTCGGGGTCGCTGTAGTCGGGGAGCCCCTTCTCCGTCGTCCGGCAGATGAGGTCGTGGGAATGGAGGAAGACCGGTTTCGCGGAGCTGAGGAAGTTCAGGTCGCGGTAGCGGTTCTCGCCGTCCTGGAGGTGCACCGACAGGGCCCGGCGCGGCGCGTCGGAGACGTTGGGGTAGCTGCCGTGGATCGTGTAGCAGTCGTGGAAGCTGACCTGGCCGCAGCGTAGTTGCAGCGGTACCTCGACCAGCTCGTCGCCCTCGCTGTTGATCAGCTCGGACTTGATGTAGTCCTGGTTCCGCTCGTCGAACGTGACCAGGGCGTGGTTGTTCCGCCACCGGTGGCTGCCCTTGATCACGACCAGACAGCCGTTCCGTGTGGAGCAGTCGTGCAACGGTATCCACGCCGTGATCATCCGGTCCGACCTGCATGTCGGCCAGTAGCGCTTGTCCTGGTGGAACCCGGTGACCCCCTCGTTCTCGCCGGGGCCGCTCGCCGGCGCCTTGTAGATGAGCTGGTCCTTCCAGGCCCTGATCTCCGTGGCACCGGTCAGCGCGGCGGCGATCGAGGAGATCACCGGATGCCGGGCCAGGGCGCGGAGCGCGAGGCTGTGGAAGGAGGCGTAGCCGTCGGCGCGGCTGCGGGTGCGGTCGGTGAAGGGGACGCCGAAGTGGGGGTCCACGGCCGGATCGTCGCTCCACGCGAAGCGCTCGTCGTACTCGCCGCGGTAGAGCCGCTCGCTGCCCTCCACCGCCGCGGCCAGCAGGTCGTCGCTGAAAATCCTCCCGGAGACGTAGTAGCCGTCGCGCCGGTAGCCGGCGATGTCCTCGGCCGACGGCAGCAGGGCGTGGACGTCGGGTTCGCTGTCGGTCATGAGCCGGCCCCCTTCACAGGTTCCGCAACCGCTCCACCAGGGCGACGAGGTCGCCCACGGTGGTGATCTCGGCGAGGTCGATGTGTTCGGCGACCTCGTCGAGTTCCTTGCCGATGATGTCCTCCAGGCTCAGCAGCAGGTTGATGTACTTCATCGAGTCCATGCCCAGCGACTTCAGCGGCGTGGACGGGGACAGGTCGTCCCGGCGGTCCGCCACGTCCTCGCCGACCATCGCGACCAGTACCCGGAACACTTCATCGAACAATGTCATTGGAGTCGACATCGGCTCTTCCCACTCGGCGTTTGGCGAGACGGATGACTGGCGCGGCGCATGTCTTTCCGAGTTCGCGCGGTACGGAATTTATGCGGAGGTGCGGGTGGTAAAGGAGGTGCGTGTGTTGCGATTGGGGCAGGTGGTACGAGAGAAAGAGAAACGAGAGAAAGGGGAACGGAAGGAGAGTCAAGAGGTGCGAGAGCAGAGCGGCGGATTCCGGCGCTCAGCCCTCGTCCCAGTTCTGCTCGCGCTGTTCGAGGTCGACGGCGAGCTGGTGCCACGCCGCGCCGACGACGCGGGCGAGGTTGGCGACCGTCGTGGTGCAGTGCGAGGGGACGCCGGTGGCCAGCAGGGCGCGCTCGTCGGTGCTGAGCAGCCGGGCGTCGAAGAGCCGCAGCAGGAAGCGGCCGGTGTCGGTGTAGCGCAGCGAGGGGTCGACGCGCAGACGGTGCAGCTCCGACTCCCAGTCGACGGCGGACCGGGGCGCGGGCGCCTCGGCCGCGGGTTTCTTCCGCTTCTTGTGGTGGCCGTCGCGGAGTTTGGCGGGGACGGGGTCCCGGCCGTCGCGCACCCGGTCCCGGACGTCCAACGCGGTGGAGGGGGAGATACCGGCCGCCGCGGCGACCTGCCGCAACGGCATGTCGGGGTTCTCCCGCAGGAGTTCGCCCGCGCGGACGCGCCCTTCGGCGCTGCGGCCGGCGGGGCGGCGCCGGCCGTCCCGGCCCAGCCGCGTGTTCGACTGCGCAGAATCGTCGGTCGAACACGCGCGGAGGGTGCGGACGGTGCCCGGGGAGAGCCCGGCGACCGCCGCTATCTTCCGGTCGGACCAGTGGGGATGAGAGCCCAGGATGCGGGTGGCGGCCGCGCTGCGGTCGGCCAGGGAGAGCGGCAGGCCGTGTTCGACATTGTGCTGCACGGCCAGCACGAACGGGTCCTCGGCGCTGTCGTCGAAGCGGACGCGCACGGTGTCGATACCGCGCATGCGCAGGGCGAGCAGCCGGTGCCGGCCGTCGATGATCCGCATCGTCGCGCGGTGCACGACCACCGGGGGCAGCAGTTCCTCGTCGACCTCGGCGAGGGCGCGGACGTGGTCGAGGTCCTCCCCGTCGAGCCGCGGCGAGTCGGCGAGGAGCAGGGTCCTGATCGGGAGCCGTAACGGTTCCGGTTCGTCGGGGGTTTCGTCCCGGAGGCCGGCGGGTCGTACCGGCTCCGCGGCGCCTGCCGGGGCGACGTCCACCAAGGAATCGTGCCGCCGGTCGGAAATGTGCAGCAAACTTTCCCCCTCGATTCAAACGGTCTTTCGTCCGCCGGGCACAGCGCGGGGACTCCCCGGTCAAGGTCGGTCAATCGATTGCTGGCAACACCTCGGCATCCTAAGGAGGCCCTTTGGTGCTGTCGACCCGCCGACACGTGTAAAACACGGCGGCGCCGCGTCGGTCACCATTGACACTCGCACGCGTATCCGGCGAGGATTCCACGGAGTGTCAAGGCCCTGTGCCGGGGCCCGTATCGGCTTCCGCTTGGCCTTCCCGCGAGGAGTCACCGCAGTGGCAGTCCAGGACGAACTCCCGGAGACCGCCGAGGTCGCCGTGGTCGACCCGTTCTCGCTGTACCGCATCGCCGTGGGGCACACGGCGGACGGCCGGGCCCTGGGCGAGGCGACGCGCGCCGGGGCTGTCCGTCTCGTCACACCGGCCGTGGCCTTCGCCGTCGCCTGTGCCATGCGCACCTGCTGGGACGAGCTGTGCGACCGGGACCACAGGGACGGCACCGGTGTGCCGGTCCGCAGGTTCCAGGAGCTGGGCGGGACCGAGGTCGTCGGTCTCTCCCCCGCGGAGACGCTCTCGGCCGGCCGGCTCTACGCCGCGTCCCTGGACCGCCGTGTCGAGGGCGCCGAGGTGCTGGCGGCCTGCCACGCGGCGGTGCTCGCCACGGCGCTCAAGTCGCCCCTCGTCTCGGTGGCACGGGCGGCGTACTGCTACTCGGCCCTGCGGCAGGCGGGAGTCCACCTCCGCATCGACCTCGTCTAGACGGGAGGCCCTGTGTCGGCCTGGTCCGGGACGCCAGGTCCCGTGTCGGCCTGGTCCGGGACACCAGGCTCCGTCTGGGCCTGGTGCGGTAGGGGAAACCCGTCCGCCGCACCCGACCGCGGGGCCGCGGGGCCGCGGGACGGCCGTCCGGCCCGGACCGTGAGGGGTGCGCCGCGGGTCGCGGCGGAGGACGGGCCGGTCTCCAGCAGCAGTTCGCCCGGCTCCACCCCCGGGGTGAGGTCGCGCGTGACGGAGGCGAGGGTCTCCGC
This sequence comes from Streptomyces sp. CRN 30, assembly GCF_034105845.1. NCBI lineage: Bacteria > Bacillati > Actinomycetota > Actinomycetes > Kitasatosporales > Streptomycetaceae > Streptomyces > Streptomyces sp. CRN 30. Next base: position 89,571 of record NZ_JAVRHI010000159.1, read on the forward strand.
GTCGACAGCGAACACGGCCGTACCGCTCTCCCCCGGCCCGAGCCGGAGCCGGGTGAAGCCGCGCAGTTCCCGCGTCCGCGGCCAGGACGAGCCGCCCGACGTCCGCCGGACGTACAGCTGCACGGTCTCCCGCACCGGCCGGTCCCCCGTGTTCGCGACGGTGACCGTGCAGGTCAGCGTGGGATCGTCGGACGTGACCGACGTACGGGAGAGCACCGGCGCGCCGTACTCGACCGTCGTGTACGACAGCCCGTGGCCGAACGGGTACCGGGCGGTGGCGGGTTGGTCGACGTACCCCCGGTACCCGTGGTCCTTGCCGTTGTAGTACACGGGCAGGTGCGCCGCCGAGCGGGGCACCGACACCGGCAGGCGGCCCTCCGGCTCCGCGTGGCCGAAGAGCACGTCGGCGACGGCGCGGCCGCCCCACGGTCCCGGGTACCAGGCGCTGAGCACGGCCCCCGCGGTCCGGGAGAGGTCCGGCAGGGCGTGCGGGCGGCCCTGGACGAGGACCACGGCGACGGGTGTGCCGGTGGCGGCCACGGCGTCCAGGAGCGCCCGTTGGCCCGCCGGGAGCGCCAGGTCCGCCAGGTCGACGCCCTCGCCGCAGGTCATGCCGGGCGGCGCCGAGCCGCCGACCACGGCCGCGCCGTTGTCGGCGAACGCGGTGGCGCCGTCGCGGGCGCTGGAGCCACCCAGCACCAGGACGGCCACGTCCGCCGCGGCGGCCAGGGCGACCGCTTCGGGGAGCGCGGAACGGTCGTCGCCGGTCAGCGCGGAGCCGGTGCCGTGGGTGACCTCGACGCCCGCCGGGGCGGCGGCCCGGATGCCGGCCAGGACGGTGACGCCGGTTCCCGGTCGCTGGGGCGCGGTGTAGTCGCCGATCTGGTGCGGTACGGAGTCGGCGGTGGGGCCCAGCACGGCGATCCGCCGGACGGCCGGACCGAGCGGCAGAGTCTGGCCGTCGTGCGCGAGGAGGGTGACGCAGGCCCGCGCGGTCCGCTCGCTCACCTCCCGCGCGGACACACCCGTCCGGCGTCGCGGCGTGTACGGGTGCTCGAAGAGGCCCAGGCGGAACTTGAGGGTGAGGACGCGGGCGACCGCGGTGTCCAGCGCGGCCTCGGACACCAGGCCCCGGGTGACGGCCTCGGCGAGCCGGGGGAAACAGCCGTCCCACAGGCTCAGGTCGCAGCCCGCCGCGAGCGCCATGGCACCGGCGGCGACCGGGTCCCCGGCGAGGCGTACCAGCCGGTCGACGGCCGCGCCGTCCGCCATGACGATCCCGTCGTAGCCCCACCGCTCGCGCAGCAGCCCGGTGAGCAGGGCGTGGCTGGCGACGCAGGGCAGGCCGTCCAGCTCGTTGTACGCGGCCATCACGCCCGCCGCGCCGGCCCGGACGCCCGCGTGTGCCGCCGCGAGGTGGATCTCGTGGAGTTCGCGGGGCCCGAGTTCGGTGGCGGCGCTGTTGCGGCCGCCGACCGTGGCACCCTGTCCGGCGAAGTGCTTGAGGACGACCGCGGCCCCCGCCCGGTCCATGCCGCGCACCAGGGCCTCGGTGAACCGGGCGGCGAGGTGGGGGTCCTCGCCGTAGCACTCCTCGGCCCGGCCCCAGCGCGGGTCGCGGACCAGGTCGAGGGCGGAGACGAGCGCGACGTGGCCGCCGCGGGCGCGCAGTTCGGCGCCGGCCGCCTCGGCCGCGGCCTCGTGGAGGGCGGGGTCCCAGGTGGCGCCGACGGCGAGGTTCACCGGCAGGACGGTGCCGTCGAGGGCCTGGTGGCCGTGGGGCACCTCCTCGACGAGAAGCACCGGGATGCCCAGCCGGGTGTTCTCCACGACGTGGCGCTGCACGGTGTCGGCGACGCGGGCGCCGTCGGCCGCCGTGATGCCGTCGGCGAAGCCCACGCCCGACCAGGGGTCGGCGCGCTGGAGTCCGTAGAGGGCGCCCATGCCGTCGTACGCGGCGACCTCGGTGCGGAAGGTGTCGGTGAGCCGGTGGCCGTCGGGGGTCCGCTCGTAGGCGTCCCAGCCGTACAGCCGCTGGTTGACCTGGCCGACCTTCTCCGTCAGGGTCATCCGGCCGAGGAGGTCCCGGACCCGGTCCTCGACCGGCGCGTGCGGGTCGCGGTAGCGGGGCGGGGTCATGTCAGCTCCAGGACCGCGACGCCGTACGGGGCGAGCCGCACGTCCGCGCTCCGTTCGCCGGTGAGCACGTCGCGCAGGCCGCCGGAGCTGCGCGGGCGCACCGTCAGCTCCTCGGCGGACTGGCTCACCAGCCATACGAAACGCCGTCCGTCCTCGTGCTCGAGGAGGTCGGCGCCGACGTACGGGCTGTCGACGGTGACCGGGCGCTCGGCCCCGGCGACGTCGGCGAGCGCGGCGTACAGGCGGTGGGTCTGCTCGGGGTTGACGTGGGCGGTGCGGGCGGCCATGTACTCCAGCGGGTATGTCGCGAGGACGGTGCGGCCCGCGCCGGTGTCGTGGACGAGCAGGGCGGGGCGGCCGTGGGCGTCCACGGCGGCCACGCGGGCGCCGGCCGGGACGACGGGGAGGTAGGCGCGGCTGTCCTCGTTGCCCGCCACCGGGAAGGTGAGGGTCTCCCCCGCCGTGAGCGGTCCGAAGTCCTCGGTGAACGTCATCTCCAGGACGTCGTCGGTGACGGGCTCGGCGACCCCGTAGGACGACTGGAGTTCGACGCCGAAGAGGCCGTCGAGGTCGTCGAACCAGGGGCCGCGGGTGCCGGGGTGCTCGCCGGAGCAGAACGACAGGTAGACCGTCGCGCCCTCGTGCGCGCGGCGGGCCAGCGCCCGGCGGGTGCGGGTGGTGAGCTGCCGGGTGGCGGGGAGCAGGTACAGCCTCGCGTCGCCGGGGAGGCCGTCGGCCTCGCGGAGCAGTCCGGCGGGCAGGTCGGCGGCGCGGGCGGCGACGTACGCCTGGTGCAGCGAGGTGAAGATCAGCGGACGGTCGGCGGGCCTGCTGTAGGGGTAGCCGCGCTCCAGGAACGCGGGGACGACCAGGGCGGCGTCGGTGTCGGCGCGGCGGCAGCGGGCGAAGTCGACGGCCTTCAGCACGTCGGCGAAGGCGGCGAGTTCGTGGAGCGGCGCCTTGGGCGCGCCCTGGCTGTCGGTGATGCCGAAGTGCATCTCGAAGGGGTGGTGGTCGTAGGGCGAGCGGTCCCACAGGTCGTCGTAGTCGGTGTTGTTCCACGCGATCCAGCCGGTGGCGCCGCCGAGCAGGGAGGTGTGCAGGGTCTGCCGGTAGTAGACGGCGGCGTTGGCGGCGGAGACGGTGTCGGTGGAGAGGCCGAACTCCTCCAGGATCACGGGCTGTCCGGTCACCGACGCCAGTTCGCACTCGAAGGCGGCGCGGTGGTGCTGGCGGGGCCGGTCGGTGTCGGAGCGGTAGACGTGCGGGCCGACGAAGTCGACGTACTCGGCGGTGTCGCGGAGCGAGAAGCCGTTGTCGCGGCCGGTCACCTCGATGCCCCAGGCGCCGTCGCCGAGGGAGACGGGCTGGGTGCCGCCGGCGGCCCGTACGGCGTTGCACATGGCCTGCGCCCAGGCGGTGACGACGTCGGAGGAGGGCGGGTTCTCCTGGTGGATCCGGCCGTAGCCCGGCATCTCGTTGGTGATGAGCCAGCCGGTGACGGCGGGGTGGTCCTTGAAGCGGCGGGTCATCCGCGACGCGAACCACGCCTGCCGGCCGACCATCCACACGTCCTCGTACAGGTCCCGGCCGCCGCGCCAGACGGGGTCCCAGTTCTCCCCTGACATGTGGCCGACGATGAAGGTGGGGACGGTGCCCATGCCCGCCTCGGTGTGGGCGTCGAGGAAGTCCGCGAACCGTTCGCACATCGTCTCGTCGATCCGGTACGGCTCGGGGTGGAAGTCGGGCCAGTAGAAGAAGGAGCGCGTCATGGTCAGGCCGTGTTCGCGCAGCACGCCGAGTTCCTCGCGGACCGTCTTCGGGTCGTAGTCGCGCCACATCAGGGGGCCGCCGGTGCGGGACCAGAAGTTGGCGCCGAGCCAGGGAGTCACGGCGGCGTCGTGGGTCAGGTGGGCGCTGTGGCGTCGCATGGTCCTTCTCGGGTCGTTCGGGTACGGGGGGCTCATACGGGTGCGGGGCGGGGTCAGGCGGGTGCGGGTCCGGTGGACTCGCGGACGACCAGGCGGGGCCGGTCGTCGAGGTGCTCGGCTCGCACGTCCTCGCCGCAGCGGGCGAGCAGCACGCACGCGGCGGCGGCGCCGACCCGCTGCACCTGCTGGTCGACGGTGGTCAGCCGCGGGTGGAGCCAGCGGCCGAGCGGCAGGTTGTCGTAGCCGACGACGGAGAGGTCGTCGGGGACGCGCAGACCGGCGCGCTGGGCCGCGCCCATGCCGCACACGGCCATGGAGTCGTTGGCGTAGACGATGGCCGTGGGGCGGTCGGCCACGGCGAGCAGCGCCTCGGTCGCGGCGACGGCGGAGGTCTCCGAGAAGTCGGTGTGCAGCACGGCGACCGGCCGTGCACCGGCCTCGCGCAGGGCCGCCGCGAAGGCGCCGAGGCGCAGCCGGGTGTGCTGGAGTTCCTCGGGTCCGGCGACGTAGGCGACGCGCCGGTGGCCGTGGTCCAGGAGGTGGGTGACGGCCTCCTGGACGCCGGCGCCCTGTCCGCCGAGGCCGACGCTCGGGACGGCCGCCGTGCTGTCGGGGGCGCCGAGCAGCACCGCGGGCAGGCCGAGGCGGGTCAGCAGCGCGGGCCGGGGGTCGTCGGCGCGGGCGTCGGTGAGGACGGCGCCGTCGACCCGGCCCTCGGCGGCGAGCCGTTCGTAGAGGACGTTCTCCTCCTGGTCCCCGGCGACCAGGTGGAGCAGCAGCCCGTAGCCGCGCGGGGCGAGTTCGCCTTCTATGCCGGTGATGAGTTCGCTGAAGTGGGGGTCGGCGCCGAGGACGTCGGTGGGCCGCCGGACGACCAGGGCGAGGGTGCGGGTGCGGGCGCTGCGCAGGGCGGCGGCGGGGGCGCTCGGGGACCAGCCGAGTTCGAGGGCGGTGTCCAGGATGCGGCGGCGGGTGGTGGCGGAGAGCCGTCCCTTGTCGTTGAACGCCTGGGAGACGGCGGCGGTGGACACCCCGGCCGCCGCCGCGACGGCCTTGATGGTCGGGCGTCTGACGGACTTCACGTGCCGGTCGGCGGGGGTGCTCACATCTTCACCGCCCCGCTGACGAGGGCCTGCTGCATGCGCCGCTGGAGCACGGTGTAGACGACCCACACCGGTACGAGGGTGAGGACCGTGCCGGCCGTGAGGACGCCGTAGTCGGTGCCGGTGATCGACTTCAGGGTGGGCAGGGCGACCTGGACGGTGCGCTGGGCCGGGTCGGGGCCGACGATGACGAGGGAGTACAGGTACTCGTTCCAGAAGGTGAGGAAGTTCAGCAGCAGCACGGTGGCGATGCCGGGTGTGCACATCGGGACGTAGACGTGGCGCAGGACCGCGAAGGTGGAGGCGCCGTCGATGCGGGCGGCCTCCTCCATCTCCTTGGGGACGGTCCGCATGAACTGCACCAGGATCACCACGGACAGCGGCATGGCGGTCGCCGGCAGGAACAGCACCATGAAGGTACGGGTGTGGAAGAGACCGGTCGCCGCGGCCAGCAGGAACGTCGGGAAGAGCGCCGCGAAGGTCGGGATGAGGAACCCGAGCGAGAAGACCTTCTCCACGGCCGAGGCGAGGCGGCCGGAGGAGCGGGCCAGCGCGAACGCCGCGGGCAGCGCCAGCGCCAGGGTGAGGACGAGCGAGAGGACCGTCACCAGGGTGGAGTTGACGACGGCGAGGCCCAGGTCGGCGCTGTCGAAGGCGGTGCGGAAGTTGCCGAACCCGAAGGAGGCGGGCAGGGCGAAGGGGTGGGCGAAGATTTCGTCGTTCGTCTTGAACGCGGAGGCGAGGAAGTAGTACAGCGGCACGATCAGCAGGACCGCGTAGGACCACACCAGGATGTGCGCGGGCAGCCAGCGTTTGGAGAGCTTCATGGTGAGCGGCTCCGTTCAGTGGTTCTGGCGGAACACGCGGCGGATGGTGAGGAGTCCGGCGAGTCCGGCGAGGAAGAGGAGGACGCCGACGGTCTGGCTGTAGCCGAGGTCGGCGGCGATGAACGCCTTCTGGTAGACGAGGAAGGACAGGGTGGTGGAGGAGGTGCCGGGGCCGCCCTGGGTGAGCAGCAGCACGTGCTGCGCGGAGCCGAAGAGCGTCCACAGGAACTGGAGCATCGTCACGACGCCCACGTAGTCGCGGATGACGGGAAAGTGGACGCGCCACATCGTGCGCCAGTGTCCGGCGCCGTCGAGCTGGGCGGCCTCGCCGAGTTCGTCGGGGACGCTGCCGAGGCGGGCGGCGAAGAGGACGGCGGTGAAGCCGATGCCGGCCCAGATGTCGAGGGCGATCAGGCAGGCCAGCGCGGTGGACGGCGAGGCGAGCCAGGCGTCGGTGAGCGAGCCGAGGCCGGCGGACTCCAGGGCGCCGTTGGCCAGTCCGTCCGGGGAGAGGGCCGCGTAGAACACCATGGCCTTCGCCGGGGTGGAGATCAGGCCCGGGATGAAGAGCAGGTAGCGGACGACGCGGTGGCCGGGCGGTTTCTGCGCGACGTAGTAACCGAGCATGTAGGCGCACACGATCATGACCGGCAGGGCGACGGCGAGCTGGACGGCGGTGTTGCGCACGGCGTCCCAGAAGACCGGGTCGTCGAGGACGGTGCGGACGTTGCCGAGGCCGGCGAAGGAGACCGGTTGCAGCATGCCGGGCCAGTGCAGGGCGGCGACCACGAAGATCGCGATCATCGGGCCGACCATGAAGACCAGGTACCAGACCAGGGCCGGGACGGCGAGGACGGTGCCGCCCTGCCGGGGCCGGCGCCCGGCGGTGGGGGCCGGCGGTCCGGGACGGCGGACCGTGGTGTCGCCCGGTGCGGGCGTCAGCGTCGTCATGCTCTGACTCCGAAGGACTGTGGGGAACGGGGACCGGGGACCGGGAACTGAGGGCCGGGGCGGGTTCGCGAGGGGAGGTACGCGGGCTCGCGCGGAGAGGTACGCGGGTTCACGCGGAGCGGTACGCGGCTTCGAGGGCGGCGCGCACCTTCGCGGCGCTCGTCCCCCGGGTGAAGGACGTGCTGGTCGCGGTGGTGAGCGGCTGGGTCGCCGTGGGCGGGACGTACACGTCGGGCAGCAGGACCTGGCTGACGTCGCTCCCGAGTCGCTGCGCGGCGGCGACCAGCGGGAAGTCCGTGCTGACCGTGTCGGAGCGCAGGGCCATGTCGCGGCCGCTCTCCCGGATGAACCGGGACACGGTGTCGGGACGGTACATGAAGCGCAGGAACTTCTCGACGGCGTCGATCTTCTTCGTGCCGTTGGGGCTGATCCAGAAACCGATGAGGGTGTACGTGCGCAGGATGGTGGGGTGGTCGTGGACGGCGCCCTCGGCGAGCGGCCAGCCGCCCACCTCCGTGTGGCGTGCGACGTCCTCGGGGACCTTCGCGAGCGCCGAGGACATCGCCGACTGGATCGCGGCGGCCCCGGTGTTGTACTGGGTGGTCATCGAGTCGGAGGTGAGGCCCTGCGCCTTGTCGACGAAGACCCCGGCGTCGCGCAGCGCGACGAAGTACTCGATCCCCTCCTTCGCGCCCCTGCTGCCGCTGAAGTCGCCGGTGGTGTAGACGTGCCGGGCCTCGTCCTCGGTGAGGAAGGTCTGGATGATCTGGGCGAGGAGTTTCTGCCCGGTCCAGTCGTTGCCGCCGGTGGTGACGGGGCCGATGCCCTTGGCGCGCAGCTTGCGGGCGGCGGCGATCAGCTCGTCGCCGGTGGCCGGTACCTCCTCGACGCCCGCCTTGTCGAGCAGCGATCTGTTGTACGCCACGGGCCAGTTGGTGGCGAAGTAGGGGAAGGCCCGCAGCCGGCCCTTCGCGTCGGTCCAGGCGTCCAGGGCCACCGGCAGGACCCGCTCGCGCAGTCCCCAGTCGTCCAGGTACCCCTTGACGTCGACGGTGGCGCCGACGTCGGTCCAGGCGAGGGTCTTGTCGTAGAGGTTGACCATGACGACGTCGGCTTCCTTGCGGGCCAGCCGGGAGGTCTCGTAGACCTGCGCCAGGTCGTCGCCGTTGATGAGGTTCCTGACCTTCAGGCCGGGGTTCCGGCGACGGAAGCGGTCGAGGGCGGCCAGGTAGGCGGGCGATCCCGGCGCGGTGGTGCCGAGCTGGCTGTGGACGACGAGCGTGTCGGGATCGGAGTCCACCGCCGCCAGCGCGGAGCAGCCGGTCAGAGCGGGCAGGGCGGTCGCGGCGGCGAGGCCGGAACCGGTGGCGAGGAAGCCGCGCCGGGTCAGCGGTGAGCGCACAGGGGTGTGCCTCCAACCATGCGGTTAACGAGTGGTTAATCGATGTACCTGCGAGGGTGCGAGGACTTTAGGAGGGGTTGCGCCCGGGGTCAATACCCGCCGGCCGGCCGGATCGTACGGGGTTCAGGGACGGGATTCAGGGACGTGGCTCGTCGGGCTCGGCCCAGTCGGAGCGGGTGTGCAGGAGGTGGTGGCGGACGATCTCCTCCAGCCGCTCGGCGTCTCCCGCGGCGACCGCGTCCAGCATGTCGTGGTGCTCGTGGGCGGAGTGGTCCAGCATCCCGTGCCGGGCCAGGGCGTCCAGGCCGTACAGGCGGGTCCGGTCACGCAGGGACAGGACGGTGTCGACCAGCCGCCGGTTGCCGCCGAGCCGCAGCAGGCCGGCGTGGAAGCGCCGGTCCGCGTCGAGGAAGGCGACGACGTCACCCGTCGCGGCGGCCGCCTTGATCTCGTCGGCCACCGTGCGCAGGGCGGCCAGGTCCTCGGCGGTGGCGCGTTCCGCGGCCCGCAGGGTGCCGGGCACCTCCAGCAGGAGGCGCATCTCGTAGATCTCGTCCAGGTCGTGCTCGCTCATCGGCACGACGCGGTAGCCGCGGTTGCGGACGGGCTCCATCAGACCCTCGTTGACCAGGGTGAGCATGGCCTCGCGGACCGGGCTGCTGGAGACGCCGAGGCGGGCCGCGAGGGCCGCGGCCGAGTAGATGTCACCGGGGCGGATCTCGCCGGAGACCAGCGACTGGCGGACCAGATCGAGGACCTGGTCGCGCAGGCTGGTGCGCTGGAGGGAGCCGGCTGACAGGTTCTGCGCCATCGGTGCTCTCGACCGCCTCTTCTTGACTTCTCTTGACTTCGTCTCCGCCCTGCATGCATCTTAGCGGCCAACCGGCGACCGGTAGCCGGTAACCGACTACTGGGGAGTAACCATGGCGGAGCCGACGGAGAAGCAGGGGTACTGCACGCTGTGCCGGTCCCGGTGCGGTGCCGTCTACACCGTCGAGGGCGGTGCGCTGACCGGGGTGCGGCCCGACCCGGACCACCCCACGGGCGCCGCGCTGTGCGCCAAGGGGCGGGCCGCGCCGGAGATCGTGCACAGTCCCGACCGGCTGACCCGGCCCCTGCGGCGCACCACCCCGAAGTCCGATCCGGACCCGGGATGGGAGCCGATCGGCTGGGACGAGGCGCTCACCGAGATCGCCGGGCGGCTGGGCGGGACCAAGGCGCGGCACGGCGCGGAGGCGGTGGCGTTCGCGGTGACCTCGCCGAGCGGGACGCCGCTGTCGGACTCGATCGACTGGATCGAGCGGTTCGTCCGGCTCTTCGGCAGCCCGAACATCTGCTACTCCACCGAGATCTGCAACTGGCACAAGGACTGGGCACACGCCTTCACCTTCGGCTGCGCCCTGCCGACCGCCGACTTCGCCGCGACCGACCTGGCCGTGCTGTGGGGCCACAACCCGGCCAAGACGTGGCTCGCCCAGTCCGCGGCGCTCGCCGACGCCCGTACCCGGGGGGCGCGGGTGGCGGTGATCGACCCGCGCCGCTCGACCAGCGCGCGGGACGCCGACCACTGGCTGCGGGTGCGGCCCGGCACCGACGCCGCGCTCGCCCTGGGCACGGCACGGCTGCTGCTGGAACGCGGCGCGTACGACGAGGAGTCCGTACGGTCCTGGACGAACGCGCCGCTGCTGGTGCGGGCGGACACCGGGCGGTTCCTGCGCGCCGAGGAGGTCGACGCGGCGTCGGCGGGCGGCGGTCACGTCGTGCGCGACCTCCGTAGCGGCACCTGGCGGGTGTACGACACCCGTTTTCCGGCCGTCCGGCCGGAGGACTTCGCGCTGGACGGCACCTACCGGATCACCACCGTGGACGGGCCCGTCGACTGTGTGCCCGCCTTCCGGCGGTACCGGGACGCCTGCGCGCCCTGGACTCCTAAGCGCACCGCGCGCACCACCGGTGTCGGCGTCGCCGAGCTGAGCGCCTTCGCCGACGCGCTGGCCTCGGCCCGCTCCGTCTCGTACCACGCCTGGACCGGCGTCGGACAGCACGCCAACGCCACCCAGACCGAGCGGGCCATCGCCACCCTGTACGCGCTCACCGGCAGCTTCGACGCGCCCGGCGGCAACGTGGTCTGGCCCCGGCAGCCCCTCGCCCCGGTCACCTCCGTCGGCCAACTCGCCCCGGAGCAGCGCGCGAAGGCCCTCGGGCTCGCCGAGCACCCGGTGGGACCGCCGGCCCAGGGCTGGGTCAGCGGCCGTGACCTGTGCCGCGCCGTCCTGGACGGGGAGCCGTACCGCGTGCGTGCCCTGGTCGGTTTCGGCAGCAACCTGGTGCTCTCGCAGCCCGACCCGCGGCGCACGGCAGAGGCGCTGCGCGCCCTCGACTTCTACGTCCACCTGGACCTGTTCGAGAACCCCACCGCGCGGTTCGCCGACATCCTGCTGCCGGTCGGCAGCCCGTGGGAGCACGAGGCGGTGAAGGCGGGCTTCGAGATCGGGCTGCGCGCGCAGGAACACGTGCAGCTGCGGCCGCGCATGGTGGAGCCGGTGGGCGAGTCGCGGTCGGACACGGAGGTCGTCTTCGACCTCGCGCGGCGGCTGGGACTCGGCGCGGAGTTCTTCGACGGTGACGTCACCGCGGGGTGGGACCACCGGCTCGCCCCGCTCGGGCTGAGCGTCGCGGAGCTGCGGCGCAGGCCCGGCGGGCACCGGCTGCCCCTCCCCCACGCGTACCGCAAGTTCGCGCGGACCGACGAAGCCGGGCATGTCACCGGCTTCGCCACGCCGACCCGCCGCGTCGAGCTGTACTCCGAGCGGCTGGCCGCGTACGGCCACTCCCCCGTGCCCGAGCACACCGACCCCCGCCCCGCCGCCGACGCCCGTTTCCCGCTGCGGCTGACCTGCGCCAAGAACGGCTACTTCTGCCACAGCCAGCACCGCGGCCTCACCTCCCTGCGGCGCCGCAGCCCCGACCCGACCGTGGACATCAGTGCGCGGCTGGCGCTCGCGCGCGGCGTGCGGGAGGGGCAGTGGGTCGAGCTGTCGACCCGTTCGGGCACCGTGCGGATGCGGGCGCGGATCGACCCGGACCTGCACGACGACGTGGTGGTCGCCGAGTACGGCTGGTGGCAGGAGGCCCCCGACCTCGGGCTGCCCGGCTCCGACCCGTTCGACGGGCGGGGCAGCAACTACAACCTGCTGGTGGACGACGACGTGCGCGACCCCGTCAGCGGGTCCGTGCCCATGCGCTCCGGTGCGTGCGAGGTGCGCGCGCTGCCCGTGACGCACTGGACGGGCGGCAAGGAGTTCGTCGTCACCGCCGCCCGTCCCGAGGGACCGGACATCGTCGCCCTCACCCTGGAGCCCGCCGACGGCTCGGCGCCCGGCGACTTCCGTCCCGGCCAGCACGTCACCGTCTCCTTCACCGGACCCGGAACACCGGCCGAGGCGCCCCCGGCCCGCTGCTACTCCCTCACCGGGCCCGCCCGGGACACCGCCCGCACCGGCTACGGCATCGCGGTGCGCCGGGTGCCCGGCGGCGAGGTCTCCGCTCTCGCCCACACCGCCGCGCCGGGCACCCGGGCCTGGCTCACCGCGCCGTCCGGACCGTTCGTCGTCCCCACCGACACGGCCCGCCCCGTGGTCCTGCTCGCGGCCGGCATCGGCATCACCCCTTTCCTCGGCTACCTGGAGACGCTGGCGGTGAGCGGCGGCAGCGTCCCGGAGGTCGTCCTGCACCACGGCAGCCGGGACGCCGCCTCGCACGCGTTCGCCGGCCGGATCGCCGAGCTGCGCCGGCGCCTGCCCCGGCTGCGGGTCCACACGCACTACAGCCGGCCCGGACCCGGCGACCGGCCCACCCACCGTGGCCGGGTCGGCGCCGGGGACGTCGACGCCGGGCTGATCGAGCGCCGCGCCCGCTTCTACCTCTGCGGGCCCGAGGAGATGCTCTCCGAGGTGACCGCCGGGCTCGTCGCGCGCGGGGTGCCGCGCTTCGACGTGTTCGCCGAGAAGTTCCACGCCGCCGCCCGCGCGGTGAGCGTCCCCGACGACGCCCGCGCCACCGTGGAACTGCGGCGCAGCGGACGGCGGCTGACCTGGACCCGCGCCGACGGCACCCTCCTCCGGCTCGCCGAGCGCGAAGGGGTGCGGCTGCCCAGCGGCTGCCGGCTCGGGCAGTGCGAGAGCTGCGCGGTGACCGTCCTCGACGGGCGGGTCACCCACCTCGTCGACCCGCCCGAGGACCTGCCCGACGACCGCTGCCTGACCTGCCAGGCCCTGCCCGTGACCGACGTCCTCACCCTGGACGCCTGACCCCGCGCCCACCCGCATCCCCAACGGAAGAACGCATGCTGCGCATAGACGCCGAACAGACCGTCGCCGCCCTCCCCTTCGAGCGGCTCGTCCCCGCGCTGCGGGACGGGTTCGTGCGCGGGGCGCACAGCCCCGACCGGCACCACCACACCGTCGACACCGAGGGCGACGCCACGCTGCTGCTGATGCCCGCCTGGTCCGAGGGCGGCTTCCTCGGGGTGAAGCTGGTCAACGTCTTCCCCGCCAACGCGGCCCTCGGCAGGCCCGCGCTGTCCTCCGCGTACATCCTGGCCAGCGCCGTCACCGGCGAACACCTGGCGGTCATCGACGGCGACGAACTGACCCGGCGCCGCACCATGGCCACCTCGGCGCTCGCCGCGACCTACCTCGCCCGCCCGGACAGCGGCGTGCTCCTCGTCGTCGGCGCCGGTCATGTCGCCAGCCTCACCGCCGACGCCTACCGCAGCGTCCTCGGTATCCGCACCGTCCTGGTGCACAGCCGCTCAGCGGAGAGCGCGGCCCGGCTCGCCGCCCGGCTGACCGGGCGGGGCGTCGAGGCGCGGGCCGTCACCGACCTGCCCGCCGCGGTCGCCGAGGCGGACATCGTCAGCTGCGCCACCCTCGCCACCGAACCGGTGATCCGGGGCGAGTGGCTGCGGCCCGGCACCCACCTCGACCTCGTCGGCGGCTTCCGCCCCACCATGCGGGAGGCCGACGACACCTGCGTACGCCGCGGCACGGTGTTCATCGACACCCCGCAGGCCGTGCGCGAGTCCGGGGACCTCACCCAGCCCCTGGCGCGCGGCGTCCTCACCCCGGACGACATCCGCGGCACCCTGTCCGGCCTCTGCTCGGGCACGGTGCCCGGCCGGCGGTCCCCGCAGGAGATCACCGTCTTCAAGTCCGTGGGCAGCGCGCTCGCCGACCTCACCGCCGCGACCGCGGTCTACCGCGCCCACGTTCCCTCGCCCGAGATCACCACGTCCCAGGAGTGAGCACCCCATGACCCGGCAGCACGTCCCCCCTGCTGAGCTGGAACACCGTACGGAGCAGTCCGTCACCGACAACGTCTTCGCGCGGGCCGCCGCCCGCAGCGCCGCCTTCTCCGAACGCTGGTTCCCCACCGCGCTGGTCTTCGCCCTGCTCGCCGTCGCCGTCGTGGCCGTCGCCGCGATGGGCATCGGGTCGTCCCCCGCGAAGGTCGCCGACGTGTTCGGCGACGGTTTCTGGGACCTGATCCCGTTCACCATGCAGATGGCGATGGTGGCGATCGGCGGTTACGTCGTCGCCACCGCGCGCCCCGTCCAGCGGGTCATCGCACGGCTCGCCGGGATACCGTCCTCCAACCGGGCCGCCGTCGCCATGGTGGCCACCGTCAGTCTCACCTCCGCGCTGCTCAACTGGGGGTTCAGCCTCATCTTCAGCGGGCTGCTGGTGCGCCGGCTCGCCGAGCGGGAGGACCTGCGCGTCGACTACCGGGCCGCGTCCGCCGCCGCCTACCTGGGACTCGGCGGCAGCTGGGCGCTCGGACTCAGCTCCTCCGCCGCGCAGTTGCAGGCCAACCCCGACAGCCTCACCGAGTCGCTCCTCGACATCACCGGCGTCATCCCGTTCAGCCAGACCATTTTCACCTGGCAGTCCCTCACCCTCGCCGCCGTGGTCATCGTCGTCTGTGTCGCGGTCGCCTGGCTCACCGCGCCGCGCGGCGACTCCGTCCGTACCGCCGCGGACCTGGGGATCGACCCGTCCGACCCGGTGGAGGAGGACCGGCCGCGGACCCGGCCCGGTGAGTGGCTGGAGTACAGCCCGCTGCTCACCTTCGTCGTCGTCGCGCTCGTCGGCGGCTGGGCCGTGCAGGAGTTCACGGCCGAGGACCCGATCGTCGCGATCTCCACCCTCAACACGTACAACCTGCTGTTCCTGGCGCTGGGCATGCTGCTGCACTGGCGTCCGCGGCGGTTCGTCGCCGCGGTGGCGAAGGCCGTCCCGGCCACCGGCGGGGTGCTGATCCAGTTCCCGTTCTACGCCGGTATCGCGGCCATCATGACGGAGGCCGTCAACGGGTCGGGCGACAGCCTGTCGCACTACCTCGCCCAGCTGTTCACCGGCACCGGCTCGGCGGGCCTCTTCCCGCTGACGATGGGTGTGTACTCCGTCGTTCTCGGCTTCCTCATCCCCTCCGGCGGCGGCAAGTGGGTCATCGAGGCGCCGTACGTGATGCAGGCCGCGAACGACCTGCACGTCAACCTCGGCTGGACCGTGCAGATCTACAATGCCGCGGAGGCCCTGCCCAACCTCGTCAACCCGTTCTGGATGCTGCCGCTGCTGGGCGTGCTGAAGCTGAAGGCGCGGGACATCATCGGCTACACGTTCCTGTACCTGGTGGCGTTGCTGCCGGTGGTCCTTGGCCTGCTCACCCTGCTGTCGTCGACGCTTCCCTACACACCGCCGGTCCACCCCTGAGGGCCGCCCGGTTCACCGCCGGGTCCGTCAGGGCTGCGGCGTCCACCGCCAGCCGAGGGCGTGCAGGGCGAGGGCCTGGGCCTTGATCACGGCCCGCAGCTCGCCGGCCTCGGCGACCTCGGAGTAGTCGGCCTGCGCGGTGGTCTGGCCGGGGTGCTTGCGGTAGTAGCCGCTCGGTTCCGCGATCATCCGTCCGGGGGCGACGGCGGCGCAGTTCAGCACGGTGGCGATGGGCTCCCACGCGGGTACCGCCGGCCACCCTCCCAGGGCGAGCAGGAGGGTCCGGCGGACCGTCAGATGGGTGCCGATCACCGGGAACAGGTCGTCGTCGTAGGCGGCGAGCAGCGTCGCGAAGGCGAGCGGGCCCTCGGGCGGGTCGTAGGGGCCGGGGGCGGTCGTGCCGTCGGGCAGCAGGTCGAGGCCGGCCGAGACGCACCAGCCGATCCCGGGGTGGGCCGTCATGGTGCGGATGTCGCGCGCCAGCCCGCCGGGGAGGACGGCGTCGTCCGCGTCGAGGGTGCGTACGAGGTCGCCGGTGGCGCGGGGCAGGGCCATCGTGCGCGCGACACCGGGGCCGCCCCGGCGGGCCGAACCGGGTGAGATCCACGGGTCGTCCGGCAGACCCTTCAGCGGCCGGCCGGACCTGCCGTCCTCCTGCACCACCCAGCGCAGGTCCCAGCCGTCGGGGAGGCGGGACCGCTCGCCCCTGAGGGAGGCGTACGCCTCGTGCAGGTAGGCGTCGCCCCCGGCGTGGACGGGTGTGACGACGCTGATGGTTCGTGTCATGACCTGGGCCCCGGTGTTCGGTGGGCGCCGCGGCGGTGGCCCGTTCCTCCATCCGCCCCTTCGGCGCCTCGGCGATGCCTGCACTCTCTCATCCGGTGATCGCCCGCCGCATCCGGTACCGGGACCCGCGCCGCCGGCCGGTCAGGACAGGAGCTCGATGTAACCGTCGGTTCCGTGGACGCGGACGCGCTGCCCGTCCTCGATGAGCCGCGTGGCGCCCTCTACGGCGACGACGGCCGGCAGACCGTACTCCCGGGCGACCACCGCGCCGTGCGTCATCAGGCCGCCGACCTCGGTGACCAGGCCGGCGATGCCCACGAAGAGCGGGGACCAGCTGGGGTCGGTGAAGGCGGTGACGAGGATGTCGCCCGCCGCCAGGTCGGCCTCGCGCATGTCGAGGACGACGCGGGCGCGGCCCTCGACGGTCCCGGCGGAGACCGGCAGGCCGACCAGGGCGCCGTCCGGTACGTCGTCGCGCCGGTAGGACCCCGAGACGGCCTCGCCGTCGGAGGTGAGCACCCGGGGCGGGGTGAGCGCCCGGTGGGAGCGGTACTCCTCCTCGCGCCGCCGGATCAGCCCGTCGTCCACCCGCCGGGTGCGCACCGCCTCCCGGAACTCCTGGAAGGTGAGGTGGAAGACGTCGTCGCGCTCGCGGAGCACCCCGGCCCCGACGAGCCGGTCGGCCTCGCGCAGCAGGGCCTGCCTGTAGACGTGGTAGCGGCGGACGATGGCGTACTTCGGGTACTCGCGGTAGCCGATGAAGGTGCGGACCCGGTCGATCATCCGCTTGGTCTCGTCGGCCTTCTCCGCGCCGTCGGGCAGGGCCCGCAGCCGGGTCAGTACGTCCTGTTCCTTCTTCAACGCCTCCTGCCGGCCCTGCTCGAACCGCCGCCCGGCGGCGCCCGGTTCGAAGTTCCGTACGTTGTCCAGGATGACGGGGACCAGTTCGGAGGGGCGCTCGCTCCAGCGGGGCCGGGTGATGTCGATCTCGCCGACGCAGCGCATGCCGTACCGGTCGAGGTACCGCAGGACGGCGTCGCGGGCCCCGGCGCCGCCGGGGACGTCGGCGAGCCCGTCGAGGAAGTCGTCGTCCTCGACACCCCGGAGGTAGGCGATCACCTCCGGGTGGGGGCGGACGGCGTCCGCGACGTCGAGGAGTGCCAGTCCCATCTCGGAGGTGATGTTGTCGGGCGCGGACAGGGTGAGGGTGTCGGCGGCGTTCTTCTCGCCCAGCCATTGGCGGAGCTTGTCGTTGAGCCACCAGGTGGCCTCCATGCCCGCCATGATCGCCTGGAAGTTCAGCGGGTCCCGCAGCTCGCGCTTCTGCTCCTCGAAGGCTTCCAGCAGGAAGTCGAAGAGCGCCGGGCCGGACCTCGTCGCGATGTCGCGTGCCAGCGCGGCGACGGCCGCCTCGCTGCGCTCGATCAGCCCGGCGACGATCGCGGGGTCGGTGGGAAGGGGTTCGGGGGCGGGCGGGGTCGGGCCGGGGGCGGCCGGAGCCGCGTCGGGTGCCTCGGGCAGCGGGGGGAGGAAGCCCTCGTGGCCGAGGACGGTCTCCAGCGCGTCCCGGGTCAGCGGGTCGGAGGTGTTGGCGGTGTCCAGGAGGGCGGCGCGGCCCGCGGCCGAGGCGAGGCGCTCGGTGACGTCGACGAACAGCCGTCCGCCGGCCTCGTGCATCGGCACCATGGCGGTCAGCTGCCACATGGACAGCCCGAGGGCCTTCATGGGGTCGGTCATCATCTGCTGGTGGCCGACGGACATGTAGACGTGGTTGCCCCCGTCGGCGGCGTACGGCACGGGGAACAGCGTGGTGACCGGCCGGCTCTGGACGATCTGGAAACCGTCGTCGTCCAGGCACCACTCGATGTCCTGCGGACGGCCGAAGCGGGCCTCGATGCGCCGCCCCAGTTCCACCAGCCGCAGCACCTGCGGCCGGGTCAGCGACGGCTGCTCCCGCCGGAGGGCGTCGACCGGCACCTCGCGCACACCGCCGCCGGTGAGGGGCTGGACGGCGCGCTCCTTGGCGGCGATCGTCTCGGCGACCACCTCGCCGTCGCGCACGGTGAACACGTCCGGGTTGACGATGCCGGAGACCAGCGCCTCGCCGAGGCCGAACCCGGCGTCCACCTTGGCGACCTTGCGGTTGCCGGTGACGGGGTCGGCCGTGAAGAGGATGCCGGACGCGGCCGGGAACACCATCCGCTGGACGACCACGGCCATGTGCACCGTGCGGTGGTCGATGCCGTTGTGCCGCCGGTAGGCCACCGCGCGTTCGGTGAACAGTGAGGCCCAGCACCGGCTGACGTGCCGCAGGACCGCCTCCGCTCCGATGACGTTGAGGTAGGTGTCCTGCTGTCCGGCGAAGGACGCGGTCGGGAGGTCCTCCGCCGTCGCGCTGGAGCGGACGGCGCAGGCGGCGTCCGCGCCGAGCCCGGCGAGGGCGCGGGTGATCTCCGCCGCGAGGTCGTCCGGGAGCGGCAGTTCCTCGATGCTCCGCCGGATCTCCGCGCTGAGGGTGCGGGCCCCGTCCCGGTCGCCGGGGTCCAGCAGCGACAGCCGGCTGAGCTGTGTGCCGATCGCGGGGGCCTGCGCCACGACCCGCCGGAAGGCGTCCGTCGTCACGCAGAACCCGGCCGGTACGCGGACGCCGTCGATCCGGGTCAGCGCCCCGAGGTGCGCGCCCTTGCCGCCGACGACCGCGGTCTGTGTCTCTTCGATCTGTTCCAGATGCCGTACGTACTGCACGTCCGCCCGCACGTGGTGCCCTCGTCTCTCCCGGCTCGTCGGCCGGGTCAGTGGCTCAGGCCGCCGATTGTGCGGGACGGGTGGGGCCTTGCCGCAAGCCCCCCGGTGCGCTATAAGTTAAGAGTGGCGAGGAGAGGGTTCTCCTCGCTTTTCCGTTGTCCGGCCGAGCGGACGCGGAGCGAGCCGTGCGCGGTGGACGGCTGTGATTGACTGATCCGCATGGCTCCGTCCCCGCACCCGCCCGTCCGGCCGTGACCGCCGATCCGGTCACCGCCACCCGGCCCCGCAATCGCAAGCAGCTCATCGTCGAGGCGGCCGGCCGGGTCTTCAGCGAGCGCGGTTACCACGCGGCGTCCATGGAGGAGATCGCCGCCGGTGTGGGCATCACCGCGGCGGCCCTGTACCGGCACTTCCCCAACAAGTACGCGCTGTTCGCGGAGTGCGCCCACGTCATGGCGGACGGGCTCGTGGCCGCGCTCGACGAGGTGCCGCCCGGCGCGGACCTGACGGACGTGCTCACCGCCGTCATCCGGGTCACCGTCGCGCACCGCGCGTCGGGCGGCGTGTACCGGTGGGAGGCCCGGTACCTCGAACGCGAGGACCGGCTGCGGCTCAAGGCGAAGTTCGGGCGCGTCGTCGAGCGGGTCGACGAGGCGGTGCAGCGGGAGTGCGCCCTGCCCGACGAGCGGCTGCGGGCCGTGGCAGTCCTCGGCGCGGTCGGGTCGATCACGATGCACCACACGTCGATCGCCCAACGCCGGGCGGAGGGGCTCCTGTCGGCGTCCGCGTCGCGGGTGGCCGTGACCGATCCCGCGGTGCCGCTCGCGGGCGCGCGCCCCGTCGACCTGCCCGCCCGGCCGGTGGCGCGCACCCGGCGGGCCGAGATCCTCGCGGCGGCCATCCCGCTGTTCGCGCGGGACGGGTTCGCCAGTGTCACCAACGGCCAGATCGCGGAGGCCGTGGGCCTGGCCCCGTCCGCGCTCTACCGCCACTACTCCGGCAAGGTCGACATCCTCGCGGCGGCGTGCGCCCAGGCGGCGGGACTGCTCGCGCAAGGGGTGGAGCAGAGCCTGCGTGCGGTGTCCGGCCCGCGGGACGCGATCGTCGCGCTGGCGGCGACGTACGTGGCCTACTGCTTCGAGTACACCGCCCTCAACAGTGTGGCGGAGGCGGAGGTGGCCGGGCTGCCGGCCGAGCTGCGGCGGTCCCTTGTCCTCGCGCAGCGCGAGCACATCGCCGTGTGGGAGCAGCAACTCCGCTCGGTGCGGCCGGAGCTGGATCCGCGTCAGGCCCGGGTGCTGGTGCACGCGGGGTTCGGCGTGGCGGTCGAGGCCGGGCGGCGGCTGCGGTGGCGGGACGGTCCCGGGCACCGGGACGCCGTGACGGCGCTGCTCGTGGCGGCGCTGGGGATATGACACAGGCTTCGAAGACGGCGGCGGCCGGGCGTACCGCGCCGGGACGGTCGCGGCCGGGTGTACCGCGCCGCTGCCGCCGGGGCAGGAGCCGCGGCGGCAACGGTGCGAGCGGGAGGCCGCTCAGCCGGCGGCCCGGTTGCCCGTGGGGATCGTGATGGGGGTGGTGGTCGTGGAGGTTCCCTTGTTGAGGAACAGCATGGCCAGCGCGCGGATGAACTGGTCCACCATGTAGAAGGTGCCGGGCATGATCGGCGACAGTCCCTCGCGGAAGAGGATGTACGCCGGCCAGGCGGTGCGTACGAGGGCGGCCGCCGCGTAGTCGCGCTTGAGCCCCAGCCAGTCGCCGACCTCGTCGCTGAGGACGTAGCGGGCGAACTCGTTGAGGAAGCCGCGGGTGACGCCGAGGTCTACCTCCGACACCAGACCGAGCAAGTACTCGGCGAGGTCGACGCCCTCGGTGGTCGGGGCGAGGATCGGGGTGAGGACCTGGGCTGACTGGGCCTTCGCGGCGGCCCAGGTCTGCGGGATGTACTCGTCCGGCACGCCGAGCAGGTGGATGGCGACCTGCCAGGAGTGCAGGAACGCCTCCTGGTCCGCGGCCGGGTACGGGATCTTCCACTCCAGCAGTTTGCTGTGCACGTAGGTGCCGAGGCTGTGGAAGGTGACCAGGATGTCGGCGGCGCTGATCGGGATCTGCTGGTCGGCGCCCTGGGTCCAGTGCGGTGACTGCGGCAGCAGGTGGCGCACCGCGGCGTGCACCAGCCGTGTCTTGTTGGCGGTGACGACGAACTGGCCCGTCGGCTCGAACGCCTTCAGCTGCGACAGGTCGTAGCCGAAGGTGAACGTCTTGGCCGCGCGGTCCTTCATGTCGGCGCCGCCCGCGGACCAGTAGACGCTCCGGGCCTCACGCGGGATGACGGTGCTCATGATGCCGCTGCCGAGGCCGTACAGCATGAACAGGTAGGTGTCGCGGCGGCGGTTGAAGTCGGCGGCGCGGGTCAGCTTGGCGGTGTCGGCCCAGGACGGCAGCTTGTTGTACTGCCGCAGGTGGGCGGTGAGTTCGGCGGGGAAGGCGCCGGGCAGCGCGTCGCCGTTGTTCACCCACTTCGCCATGGCGGTGTTGACCGACGGGACGAGGCCCTTGTCGAGCAGGGCGGCCATCAGCGGATCCGTCGCGTCGTCCCAGACGTACTCGGGGTCGGCTCCCGCACCGGCACCGGCCACCGAGTCCGCCGCCGGCCACGCCCATGCCTTGGCGGTGCCCGTCACACCGACGAGGCCGAGCGCGGCGCCGAGGGACAGGACTCTCCGCCTGTCAAGATTCTGCATTGACTTACCCGCTTCCCTGATAGACCAGACGACGCGGAGCGCCGTATCCGACGTGCGAGTTGCGCGTTCCCCGTGGCTACGATCTTGTTAAGGGATGTGATTCCTCATTAACATAGCGAGGAGCGTTACCGGCGGCAACGGTCGGGACCGATGTCGATACCACGGGCCTGTGGGAAGCAGGCGCGGTCCGCTGGACGGTCAGGCCGCGCCGCCGTTGGAGAACAGGACCTGGCCGTTGATCCAGCGGCCCTCGGGACCGGCCAGGAAGGCCGTCGCCCGTGCGATGTCCTCGGGGGTGCCGAGCCGCTCCAGAGGGGAGGCGGCGGCGATGCGGTCGACCAGCTCCGGGCTCTTGCCGTCCAGGAAGAGCGGGGTGGCGGTCGGGCCGGGGGCCACGGCGTTGACCGTGATGTCCCGGCCGCGCAGCTCGCGGGCGAGGATCAGGGTCATCGCCTCGACCGCGCCCTTGGTCGCCGCGTAGGCGGCGTAGGCCGGCTGCTGGAGCCGGGTGACCGAGGTGGAGAAGTTGATGAGGGCGCCGCCGCGGCGCAGCCGGCGGGCGGCGAGCTGCGAGACGACGAAGGCGCCGCGCACGTTGACCCGGTGCATCCGGTCGAACGCGTCCAGGGACATCTCGGCCACCGGCGCGAGCAGCATGATCCCGGCGGTGTTGACCACCACGTCCACCCCGCCGAAGTGCTCCTCGGCCGTGTCGAACAGGGCCGCCATCGCCACCTCGTCCGCGACGTCGCCCCCGGCGGCGACGGCCTCGCCGCCGGCCTCGCGGATCGACGCCACGACCTCTTCCGCGCGCTCCGCGCCGCCGGAGTAGTGCACGACGACCGCCGTGCCGCGCTCGGCGAGGGCCCGCGCGACGGCGCCGCCGATCCCGCCCGAGCCGCCGGTCACGATCGCCACGCGGGTACGGGCGGCGGACTGGTCGGTGCTGGTCATCATGGTCTCCTCAGATTTTGTGGACTACTAGTACACTAACAGGATGCAGACCGGCGGTCCATATGTATGTGTGCTGCCGGTCCATATAATCGGTCGCGGGTCGCGGGTCGCATCGACGTGCCGACGTGCCGACCCAACGACGCACCGGACGAGGAGGAGTACATGGAGCCGACGGACCCCGGGGATCCCGGCGCGCTCAAGCCGGGCCGCGGCCGCCGCCGTGCGCAGGACGTCCGCCGCGCGACGCTGGCCGCGGCGGCGGAACTGCTGCTCACCGAGGGGGTCCACGCCCTGACCTTCTCCAAGGTCGCGGCCCGCGCCGGCGTCAGCAAGATGACGCTCTACAAGTGGTGGCCCTCCCCCGGGGCCCTCGCCTTCGACGCCTACTTCGACGCCTTCGAGGAGACCCTCGCCTTCCCCGACACGGGGGACGTCAGGGCCGACCTGACGACACAACTGCACGCCTTCATCGACCTGCTGAACCGCAACGGCCCCGTCATCTCCGGGATCGTTGGCGCCGCCCAGGGCGACCCCGACCTGGCCGAGGCGCTCTCCACGCACTACGTCACCCAGCGCCGCCGCCTCGCCGTCGAACGCCTCGCCGTGGCGCGGCGGGCCGGTCAGATCCGCGAGGGCGTCGATCTGGAGACCCTCGTCGACCAGCTCTGGGGAGCCGCGTACCACCGGCTGCTGATGCCCGCGCAGCCCCTCACGACGGAGTTCGCGGACCGGCTGATCGCCCATCTGTTCCTGGGGATCGCCCCGGACCCGGCGGACGGCGCGGGCTGAGCGGCTACGGCAGTCGACGCCCCGTCAAGACTGCCCGGTCCGGGCAGTGATCCATGACGGGAGCGGGGCGAGCATGTGTGCGCGGGCTCCTCGGGGGTGCCCGCACCGGACGTCCGCACCGGACATCCGCACCGCGAGGAAGGCTCACCCATGAGATCCACCCGTACCGCCCTGACCGTCGCGGCCGCCGGTCTCTCGTCGGCGCTTCTCCTGGCCGCTCCGGCCACCGCCGCTCCGGCCTTCGCCGCGCAGCCGACCGGCACCGCGTCCGCCACCGGTGCCGCGGCGACGGCCGCGGCCCAGGGGGACTCGGCCGCGGACGGCGCGGACGACCAGGTCGAGGAGGACCGCGTCGCCACCTTCCGCATCCTCGCCGTCGCCCGGGAGAACGACGACGAGGCCGTCGCCGCGGCGGCGACCGCGGCCCTGGAGGACGGCTCGCCCGAGGCACTGCGCGCCTTCCTGGAGACGGGCTACCCAGCGGCCCAGTTCGAGGACGACCGCTTCGCCGCCTTCCGCATCCTCGCCGTCGCCGAGCGGAACGACGACGTGGCGGTCAAGGCCGCGGTCGTCGCCGCCCTGGAGGACGGCTCGCCCGAGGCGCTGCGCGCCTTCCGGGTGACCGGGTACCCGGCGGCCCAGTTCGAGGACGACCGTGTCGCCGTCTTCCGCATCCTCGCCGACCCGGCCATCAGCAGCGCGCTGCGCGAGGCGGCGGAGCAGGCGCTGGAGGACGGAACGCCGGAGGCACTGCGGTACTTCCGGCTGTACGGACAGTACGAGGTCGACTGAGGCTGAGGGAGGGGGACGGAAGGGAGGGGGACGGAGGGAGACGGGTCGGCGGGTGCCCCGTGCCGCCGATAATCCGACAGGCGTACAGCACCGTCCCCCGATCCGGGAATCCGTGATCGTTCCACAGGTCCGTGCCGCCATGCTGGAGACGCCGCGCCGCGCGCCGGTGTTCTCTTCCGCTGCTGGTACTCGACCTGTGGGTGGTCAATGACGCACGCACCTCACCGTGGACCGGGCCCGGACGGCCGGGCCGTCCTCCTCCTGGCCGGTCTGGCCGATCTCGCCGTGAGTACGGCGGGGTCGGCGTTGGGCGCCGTACGGGGACTGCTGCGCCGGTCCGACGCCGCCGACCTCGCCCGCGACGCCGAGTGCGAACTGGCGGCGCGCGGGCGGCTGGTGCTCGACCGGTACGCGTCCGCACCACCCGCCCACCTGGAACTCCTCGCCCGGCACACCCTCACCCGGCGGCCCCCTGCGGGCGACGATGTCTGACCGCTGGGAACCGGCGGCCTTCAAGGAGCGGATCGACGCGGTCCTCAGCGCCTTCCTGGCCGAGGAGGCCGATCGGCTGCTCGACGTCGACGAGGAGCTCGCGCCGGTCGCCGAGCAGCTCGAACGGGCAGCCGGACACGGTAAACGCCTGCGGGCCGCGTTCTGCTACTGGGGCTGGCGCGCGGCCGGCCAGCCCGACAACGACGCCCTGCTGCGGGCCGCCGCGTCGATGGAGCTGGTGCACGCGGCGGCCGTCGTCCACGACGACCTCATCGACGACAGTCCGCTGCGCCACGGTCTGCCCACCGCGCACCGCGCCCTGCGGGAACCGCTGCGGGGCCGGCCCCGCGCGCGACGCGCCGCCCGTTCGCTGGCGCTGCTCGTCGGTGACCTGCTGATGGCGCTGGCCGGCCAGCTCTTCGCCACGAGCGGTCTGCCCGCCGCGTACCTGGCGCGCGCCCGTCCGCTGTGGGCGGCGCTGGCGCGGGAGCTGATCGCGGGCGAGTGCCTGGAGATCCTGCACACCGGGGGCCGTCCGGACACGGCCGTGTCCCTGCGGGTGATCCGGTACAAGACCGCCAAGTACACCGTGGAGCACCCCCTGTTGATCGGCGGGCTGCTGGCCGGTGCGGAGACCCGGCTGCGGGAGGGGTTCTCCGCCTACGGGCTGCCGCTGGGCGAGGCGTTCCAGCTCCGCGACGATCTGCTCGGGCTCTTCGGCGACCCGGGCCGCACCGGCAAGGCGGGGCTGGACGACATCCGCGCGCACCGGCCCACCGCCCTGCTGGCCGAGACCTGGCAGGCCGCCGATGCTGCCCAGCGCGAGGAGCTGCGCGGGGTGCTGGGACGGCGCGGCCTCGACGCCGACGACCTGACCCGCGTACGCGCCCTGATGCGTGAGGTGCGGGCGCCGGAGCGGATCGAGCGGATGATCCGGGCCCGGGTGGAGGACGCCACGCGGAGCCTGGACGGGCTGGACCTGCCGGCGCACGCGCACCGGGCGCTGACCGCTCTGGCGTCGGCGGCCACGGACCGCCCGCACTGAGAACAACGGAGGACATGCCCCATGACGCACGACCTGACGCACGACCTGACGTACACCGACGCCTCGATGGACGCGCTGCGCCAAGGTGGTGACGAGCTCGCCGACGCGGTCGTCGCCACGCTCTTCGAACGGGGGGAGGTGGGGAAGTTCAACTCGCTGATGCGCTACGTCTCCACCAGCGGGCAGGAGTTGCCCGACGGCCTGCCGGAGGTCGCCCGCGAGTATCTGGAGACGACCGCCGCGCCGCCGGACTGGGTCGACTGGGCCGAGATGGAACGGGCCCGGCTGTTCTTCATCGACAACAACGTGCACATCTCCACCGCGCTGTCGTTCGCGTCCATGCCCGCGTGCTACGTCGTCCCGCACGTGGCGAAGCTGCTGTCGGCCACCCACGGTCTGGACTATCCCTCGAAGCGGATGGCGGAGACGGGGCAGTTCACCGTCCACCTGATGCGGCCGGACGCGTTCGAGGCGGGCGGCCGGTTCGTCCCGGCGGCGCAGAAGGTACGGCTGCTGCACGCGTCGATCCGCCACCACCTGGTCCGCGAGGACCGCTGGGACGTCGGTGCCCTGGGCGTGCCGATCTGCCAGGAGGACATGATCGGCGGGCAGATGTTCTTCTCGCTGCTCGTCCTGGACAGTCTGCACCGGCTCGGCATCCACATGAGCACCGAGGGCGCCGAGGCGTACTTCTACGCCTGGCGGGTGGTCGGCGCGATCCTCGGTGTCGACCAGGACGCCGCGCCGAGGACGCTGGAGGGAGCGCGGCGCTTCCTCGACCTGTACATGGTGCGCCACATGGGTCCGAGCCAGGAGGGCGCGCAGCTCACCCGGCAGTTGATCGACCTGTACGAGGAGGTCGTGCCCGGCACCTTCTTCGACCCGATCGTCTCCGCTCTCGTCCGCCATCTCGTCGGTGACACGTGCGCCGACTGGCTCGAGGTGCCGCACACCCCGTGGGACACGGTCGTCAAGGCGGTCCCCCACCTCCTGGGGGTTCTGGAGACGATCGAGGACCGCTCTCCCCTCGGCGCCTGGGCCCTGGACCGCCTGGGCCACCTCACCACGGTCTTCGAACTGTCCTCCCTCACCCGGGGCCGCGTCATGCACTACGCGATCCCGGAACAGCTGAAGAAGGAGTACGGCGTCGCGGGCACCGTGCCGCGCACCCGTCGCTGGACCCCGCCCGGGGCGACCGTCAGCGGGTGATCAGGTCGGTGAAGCGCCGGGTGTCGATGTTGCCGCCGGAGGCGATGACGCCGATCCTGCGCGGCTGTCCGCCCAGGTGTCCGCGGAGGACGGCGGCCAGGGCGGTGGCGCCGCTGGGCTCCAGGACGATCTTGAGACGTTCGAAGGCGAACCGCATGGCCCCGACGATGTCGTCGTCGGTGACCAGGGCGATGGCGTCGACCAGGCGCCGGTTGATGGGGAAGGTGACCGCGCCGGGGGTGGGCAGGGCCTGGCCGTCGGCGATGGTGCGGGGCACGGGAACGGTGACGCGCTCGCCGCTCTCCAGGGAGCGCTTGGTGTCGTCGCCCGCCTCGGGTTCGACGCCGACGACCCGGAGGGAGGGGTGCGCTGCCTTGGCCGCGGTGGCGCTGCCGGCGATGAGTCCGCCGCCTCCGACGGGCACGACCAGGGCGTCCAGCTCCCCCGTCTCCTCCAGCAGTTCGAGAGCCGCCGTGCCCTGCCCGGCGATGACGTCGGGGTGGTCGTAGGGCGGAACGAGGGTCAGTCCGCGGTCGGCGGCGAGGGCTTCGCCGAGCGCGACGCGGTCCTGGGTGTAACGGTCGTAGGTGACGATCTCGGCGCCGTACCCGGCGGTGGCCTCCCGCTTGGAGCGGGGGGCGTCCTCGGGCATGAGGACGACGGCGGTGGTGCCCAGTTCGCGGGCGGCCAGCGCGGTGGCCTGGGCGTGGTTGCCGGAGGAGTAGGCGGCGACACCCCTGGCGAGCCGCGCGGCGGACAGCCGGGCGACGGCGTTGTAGGCGCCGCGGAACTTGAAGGCCCCGACCCGCTGGAAGTTCTCGCACTTGACGAACACCTCCGCGCCGGCCAGGGCGTCGAGGGTGCGGGAGGTGAGGACGGGGGTGCGGTGGGCGACTCCCGCGAGGCGGGCGGCGGCTTCGCGGACGTCGTGCGGTGTGACCGTGGGTGCGGTGGGCATGGCGTATCCCTTGCGGTGTGGGTGCTCTCGGCGGGGCGTCGCGGCGGACCGCCGACCGGTCAGTCCGTCACGTCTGCCAGCAGGCGGGCCACCAGGCCGTGGGCCCACTCCTCGGTGAGGGGCAGGCCGGTGAAGAGGGCGCGGTAGTAGAGCGGGGCGATCACCGCGTCCGAGGTGTGTTCCACGCCGGGCGGCCGTCCGCCGCGGGCCCGGTCGCGTTCCAGGATGGCCGCGAGTTGCTGCTGCCGGTCGGCGCTGCACGCGGCGGCGCCCTGCTCCCCGCCCGTGCCGAGGGTGACGCGGATCAGGGCGAGGGTGTCCGGGTCGGCCAGGTCCTTGGCCAGGGCGGCCGCGAACCGCTCCAGGTCGCCGCGGAGACCGCCGGTGTCCGGGACCACGAAGTCGCCGGCGAAGCGGCTGGTCGTGACGTCCGCGAGGAGTTCGCCGACGGAGCCCCAGCGGCGGTAGACGGTGGTGGCGTGCACACCGGCGCGGGTGGCCACGGCCGGGATGGTCAGCGGCTCGGCCGCCTCGTCGGCCACCAGTGCCTCGACGGCCCGGTGCACGGCCGCGCGGACCCGGGCGGAGCGTCCGCCGGGCCGGCTTCCGGTCGCGGGCGGGGGTGATGTCGCAGAGGTCGGAGTCGCCATACAGCGATTGTCGCACTGATCACTGCGTTACCGGGTGGCAACCACCCCCTCGCTAAAGCAGTGATCGCTGCGACATTAAATCAGCGATCGCTGCGTTTGTGGTACGTTCGAGCCCTTAAAGCAACGATCACTGCGAGGCTTGTATGTCCAAGACACCGCTGGACGTCCCGCGGCGGGGCACCTTCCCCGCCGTGGCGGCCGTCTTCGTCGTCTTCCTGGCCGCGTCCGGCGTGCCGTCCCCGCTCTACCCGGTCTACCAGCAGCGATGGCACTTCTCCGCGTGGGTGCTGACCGTCGTCTTCGCCCTGTACGTGGTCGGTCTGCTGGGCTCGCTGCTCAGCGCCGGCGCGCTCTCCGACCACCTCGGCAGGCGGCCGGTGCTGGGCGCGGCCATCGCGCTGGAGATGATCGCGCTCGTCCTCTTCGTCACCGCCGGGAACGTGTACGTCCTGGCCCTCGCCCGCGTGTTGCAAGGCGTCGCCACCGGCGCGGCCACCACCACCCTGAGCGCCGCCCTGGTCGATCTCGAACCTCCGCGCGCCCGCGGTCTGGCGGGCGTCCTCACCTCGGTGGCACCGCTGAGCGGCCTCGCCCTCGGCGCGCTCGGCTCCGGTCTGCTGGTGGAGTACGGGCCCGCCCCGACCCGGCTCGTCTACGCGCTGCTGCTCGTCGTCTTCGCGTCGGCCGCCGTCGTCGCCCTGCTGATGCCGGAGACCTCACCGCGCCGCCCGGGAGCGCTCGCCTCCCTGCGGCCGCGCGCCGCACTCCCCTCCCACCTGCGCGCGGACGTCGTCCCGGTGATACCGGTCATGGTCGCCGGGTGGGCGCTGGCCGGGCTGTACCTCTCCCTCGGCCCGTCCGTCGCCTCCGGTCTGCTGGGCCTGGAGAGCCACCTCGCCGGCGGTGCCCTGGTGACGCTGCTGACCGGCACCGGCGCGCTGGCGGTCGCCGCGCTGCGGTCGCGGCCCGCCGCCTCGCTGCTCGTTCCCTCCACCGCGCTCCTCGGGACCGGCGTCCTGGCCTCGCTCGTCGGCATCATGGCCGGGCTGGTCTGGGTCGCCGCCGTCGGTACCGTCGTCGCGGGCGTCGGCGTCGGCGGCTCGGCGCTGGCGACGATGGGCACCTTCGCGCGGGTCGCCCGGCCCCACGAGCGCAGCTCCGTCTTCGCCTCCGCCAACGTCATCAACTACCTGGGCAACAGCGTGCCCGCCGTCCTCGGGGGCGTCGCCGTCACCGCGTGGGGGCTGCGGACCGCCACCGAGGTCTACGCCTCGGCGATCGTGGTGGTCGTCGCGGGCGCGCTGGTCCTGCGGCTGGCTCGGCTGCGCGCCGAGCGCCTCGCCGAACGCCGCGCCGTGGCGGTTCCGTGCGGCTGAGCGGCGGGGCGGCTGAGCGGCGGGGCGTGCCGGTGACAGGCGCCCACCGCGCCGTTGCACCGATCGCGTGAACAGCCGCCGGGGAGGTGTCCGGTCTCCGGCCGGGCGGAAACGTCGTGGGAGGAGGCGGCCCCGCCGGCGTCGGGCGACGGCCGATCGAGGTGGGCGCCGGCCCGCCCGGCGGCCGAAGGAGGAGCCCGTGAGCAGCGAGCCGACCGGCCCCGCACCGTCCCGCGCGGACGGAGGGACCGAGAAGAAGACGGACGACCGGAGCATCCGCCGCAGACAGAACCGGGTGGCGGGCATCGCCACCCTCGGCGGGTTCCTGTTCGGCTACGACACCGGCGTCATCTCCGGCGCGCTGATCTACATCTCCTCCGACCTGAACCTCAGCTCCACCGAGCAGTCGGTGGTGGTGAGCTGTCTGCTCGCCGGAGCGGCGGTCGGCGGCACGTTCGGCGGGCGCGTCTCCGACACCCTCGGCCGCAGGGCCGTCATCCACTGGGCCTCCGTGCTGTTCCTCCTCGGCACGGTGGGCAGCGTGCTGGCGGTCGACATGGCGATGATGGTCGCCGCCCGCGTGGTGCTCGGACTGGGCGTGGGCGCCGTGTCGGCGGTGGTGCCCCTGTACATCGGTGAGATCGCCCCCTCGGAGCGGCGCGGACGCCTGGTCAACCAGAACGAGGTCATGATCGTGACCGGTCAGCTCGCGGCGGCGGTCGTCAACGCCGTGATCGCCGCCGTGACCGACAGCGACGAGGTGTGGCGCTGGATGCTGGCCGTGGCCCTCGTACCGGCCGTGGGGCTGTTCGTCGGCTGCCGCTTCCTGCCGGACTCGCCGCGCTGGCTGATCGGGCACGACCGCGCCGAGGAGGCGTCCCGTGTACTGCGCGAGCTGCGCGATCCGCGTACGGCCGACGAGGAGTACGGGCACATCAAGGACATCTTCGACGCCCACCGGCACGACACCAGGGTGGAGCCGCGCCGGTACCTCACCGTCCGCTGGGTACGCGTGCTGGTGCTGCTGGGCGTGGGCGTCAGCCTGTGCCAGCAGCTGGCCGGGGTCAACGCCGTCGTCTACTACGCCCCGACGGTGCTGGCCGACTCGGGGCTCGGCACCGACGCCTCGATCACCAGCGACATCGCGATCGGCGGCATGGGCGTCGCGGCGACGCTGATCGGCATGTACCTGGTGGGCCGGGTGGACCGGCGGCCGATGCTGATGACGGGGCAGCTCGGCGTCGCGGCGTCGCACCTTCTCGTCGTGGTGCTGTTCACGGTGGTCAGCGGCACCGTGATGAGCGTCTCCGTGCTGGTCGCGATGGTCGTCTTCGTCTTCTTCCAGCAGTGCTTCATCTCGACCGTCACCTGGCTGGTGCTGTCGGAGCTGTTCCCCATGCGCGTGCGCGGGTTCGCGATGGGCATCTCGGTGTTCTTCCAGTGGACGGCCAACCTGATCGTGTCGCTGGCGTTCCCGAACGTCATCGACGCCTTCGGGCCGCAGGCGGCCTTCGGGAGTTTCGTGGTGCTCAGCCTCCTCGGCTTCACCTTCACCCGGTGGCTGCTGCCGGAGACCCGCGGGGAGTCCCTGGAGGACCTG
This sequence comes from Streptomyces sp. CRN 30, assembly GCF_034105845.1. Taxonomy (NCBI): domain Bacteria; kingdom Bacillati; phylum Actinomycetota; class Actinomycetes; order Kitasatosporales; family Streptomycetaceae; genus Streptomyces; species Streptomyces sp. CRN 30. The sequence continues at coordinate 120,837 of NZ_JAVRHI010000159.1, forward strand.
GAGCGGCGGCTCAAGGCGCGGTACTCCTGAACCCGCCGGTCGGGCCGGGTGTTAGATTCCCGGTCATGCGTCCCGGAAGTCCGCGGCTCTCCTCTCGTCTGACCGCCGCCCGTGAGCAGGCTTTCATCGGTCGCTCGCACGAACTGTCCCGTTTCCGCGCCGTGCTGGCGGCGGACCCCACCGCGCCGTCCGTGCTGTACGTACACGGCCCCGGCGGGGTCGGCAAGTCCGCTCTGCTGAGGCGCTGTGCCGACGAGGCGCTGGCCGCGGGGCGCCCGGTGGTACGGGTCGACGGCCGGCGGACCGACCCCTCCCCCACCGGGTTCGCGCTGGAGGCCGGCGCGGCCGGGACGGACGTACCGGCCGTGCTGCTGGTCGACGCCTTCGAGCACTGCCAGGGCCTGGAGGACTGGCTGCGGGAGACGTTCCTGCCCGAACTCCCCGTGGGATCGGCGGTCGTGGTGGCCAGCCGGCTCGCGCCCACCCCGCACTGGGTGCACGACGCGGCCTGGCAGGGAATCCTGGAGGTGCTGCCCCTCGCCGCGCTCGACCGGGACGACGCGAGGACGCTGCTGGCGCGGCGCGGTGTGCCGGAGAACCTGCGGGACGCCGTGTCCGCCTTCGCCGGCGGGCACCCCTTGGCGCTGAGTCTCGCCGCGAGTGTCGCGCTCACCGAGTCCTCGACCGCCGACGACTGGGCGCCCACCCCGGACGTGATCACCGCGCTGCTCACGTCGCTCGTCGGTGAGCTGCCCGCCGGTCACGAGCGGCTGGCCCTGGAGACGGCGGCGCACACCCTCGTCACCACCGAGGGTCTGCTGCGCTCCGTGGTGGGCGAGGAGCACGCCGCCCGGATGTTCTCCTGGCTGCGCGGCCTGCCGTACGCCGAACTCGGCCGCCACGGGCTGTTCCTGCACGAGACCGCCGCCGAGGTCATCGACCGCGACCTGCGCTGGCGCGACGCCCAGGGGTACGAGCGGATGCACCGCGAGGTGGGCCACCACCTGCTCCAGCGGGCGCAGACAGCGCCCGAGGAGGAGGCCATGGCGGCCATCCGGGCGCTGACCCACCTCAAGCGGTACGGTCCGATGGGGCCGTACTTCACCGGCATCACCCGCGAGGGTGACGTGTACGAGGCGCCGTTGCTCCCCGGCGACCACGACACCGTCGTGGCGATGACCGAGGAGACCGAGGGCGCGCGCTCCGCGCGTATCGTCGCCCACTGGCTGGAGCGGCACCCCGAGGGGTTCTGGGGCTACCGTTCGGCGCGTACCGGGGAACTCGTCGCCTTCATGACCTGGCTGCGGCTGACCGTCCCCGGCGAGGGCGCCGAGGAGGACCCGGTCGCGGCGGCGGCCTGGCGGCACGTGGCCGCGGTCGCCCCGCTCCGTCCCGGCCAGCACCTGCTGATGTCCCGGTTCATGGTGTATCCGGCCGACTACGGCGGCATCTCCACGGTGGGACACCTGATGCAGCTGCGGATCTGCCGGGACTGGATACGTTCCCGGGGCCTGGCGTGGTCGTTCATCGTGTCCCCGGACGCCGCCCTGTGGGACGGTCTGATGCACCACCTGGGGCACCGGCAGGTGGCCGAGACCGGCTGGGACAACGGCCGGGTGTTCACCACGTACGGCTGCGACTGGCGGGTGACTCCGCTGGAGATCTGGTTCGACCGCACCCAGCCGGGCGCGCTGCACTCCGGTCCGCCGGGCGGGGCGCCGGAGGTCCCCGTCGTCGCGCTGGACGGCGAGGAGTTCCGGGCGGCGGTCCGCGACGCGCTGCGCTCCGTGCTGAGACCGACCGCGCTGGAGGGCAGTCCGCTGCTGCGCACCCGGCTGCTCGCCGAGCGCGCGGCGCTGAGCGAGACCGAGCCGACCGACGTGCTGCGGTCCCTGCTGGCGGAGGCCGTGGAGCGGCTGAAGGACGAGCCGGAGCACCGCAAGGCACGGCAGGCGCTCTACACCACGTACTTCCAGCGGGTGCGGACCCAGCAGGGTGCCGCGCAGCGCCTCGGGCTGCCGTTCAGCACCTACCGCCGTCATCTGGCGCAGGGCACCGCCCTGGTCTGCGACGCGCTGTGGGAACGGGAGCGGGCGCTGGGCGCGCTGGACTGACTGAGCGTTTCGCCCTGTGGGCGCGACACCGCGCGGAAGGGCGGCGGGCCCGCCCTCATGGACGCTGACAGCTCACCGGCTCCCTTCCTACTGTCGGCCGGGTGAGCCTTTGGACCTCCTTCGAACCCGCTGCCGCGACCGTCGACCCCGGTGCCGACGCGACGGTACGGCTGCGGCTGCGCAACACCGGCGACATCGTCGACGAGTACCGTCTCGAACCGGTCGGCGACCTCGCGCCGTGGACGACCGTGGAGCCGCCCACGCTGCGGCTCTACCCCGGGACGACCGGGACCGCGCTGCTGACCTTCGCCCCGCCCCGCGGTCCGGAGGCCGCCGCGGGGCCGCACCCGTACGCGCTGCGGGTCGTCCCCACCGCCCAGCCCGGGGCGACGACCGTCGTCGAGGGGGTCATGACCGTCACCTCCTTCGTCGAGGTGCGGGCCGAACTCGTGCCGCCCACCGTCAAGGGCTGGTTCCGGGGCCGGCCGCGGCTGGCCGTCGACAACCTCGGCAACACCCCGCTGACCGCGTCGCTCACCGGCTCCGACCGCGGTGCCGAGCTGGGCTACGAGCTGACGCCCGGCAACGTGCGGATCGAACCGGGCCGCGCGGCCTTCGTCCGGGTGGCGCTGAAGCCGCGCGGCGTCATCTGGTTCGGGGCGAAGGAGGAGCGGCTCTACTCCCTCCACGTGCACCGCTCGGGTGCCGAACCGCACACCGTGGACGGGTCGTTCGTGCAGCGCGGTGTTCTGCCCCGCTGGCTGGCCACGTGTCTGGGGATGTCGGTGGCGCTCGGCGTCGCCTTCGTCGCCCTGTGGTTCGGCTACCAGCCGCAGGTGCGCAGTCTGGCGACCGAGCGGACCGAGGAGGTCGCCGCGGACCTCCTGCCCGGTGCCGTCCCGTCGCCTTCGGACCCGGCCGGTACGAAGGCACCGCTGGTGAGCCCGGACGCGCTGCCGGGCGCGGCCGGGGAGCAGGACGGGGACGGCGGCCCGGGGGCGGCCGGCGGCGAGGGCTCCGGCTCGTCCGGCGGCTCCGGGACATCGAAGGCGGACGGCGGTCAGGACACCGGCGAGCAGGGGGCCGCGGCGGGGCCGCTGCCGTTCCGCGCGGGTGACGGCCCCAACCTCTTCGTCCAGTTCGCGCAGGTCAGGATGGCCGGTGCGAACGCCTCGGACCCGTGCCGGCTGACCGCTCCGGTGCGCAGCGGCGTGATGGACGCGGCGACGGTCGCGGCGGTCGCGTGTTTCCAGAAGGCCAGTGACGCCCGGTACGACGGGGTCACGGTCGCGTCGGACGGCGCGGGCAACCTGGGCCGGTCCACGATGACGGCGCTGCTGATGGCGCACTTCGGCACCAGTACCTCCTCGGTCGGGCCGGGAGCCGACAACCCCGACGTCGTCTGGATGAACAGCGTCCTGCTGTGGGCGGACAACGTGCAGTACGACGGCGCCGACATCGACGCGCTGGAGTCCTGGGTGACGGCCGACATCCACTACCTCCGCAGCGCGGACGGCCGGGCGAGCGCCACCGCCGACGACGGCTTCGCGCAGCGCGTCGCCTCCTGTCAGCGGGCGCTGGGTCTTGAGGCGACCGGTGAGGTCGACGCCGCGCTGTTCGCGGCGCTGCACGCGGGCCGGGTCAAGGACCAGGACCAGCCCGGCCAGGTGACCGCCGAGAACTTCCCGCCCGCGCCGACGGCCTGAGCCCGCGCTCCGGCCTTCCCTGTTTTCTTCACCACCCGACTTTTCTTCACCACCCGACGAGAGGACACACCGTGCTTACGCGGGCGCAGCGGGCCGGCACGGCCGAGGACGGCCGGACCCCCGCGGGGCAGGCGCCCCGGCCCCGCCCGGTCACCGGGCTGCCGGCGCTTCAGCGCCTGGCCGGGAACGCCGCGGTCACCCGTGCCATCGGGGAGCGGCGGCGCGGCCCCGCCGTCCAGCGGATCGTGGAGGACGACCACCCCACCGTCCCCGAACGGCTCGGAATGCTGCCCGACAACCTCCCCGCCCTCGCCTCCGCCGACCCCGAGATCGTGGTCGGCCTGCACCCCGCCACCGGGCTGCCGCAGATGCGGCTGGAGACGAACCCCGAGCAGTCCGAGGCGTATCTGCACTGGTCCGCCGACGGGTCCCTCGCGGTGAACCAGCAGCGCCACGCCAAGGAGTTCTACGCCCGCATGGACGTGGTGCACCGGGCGAACCGGCGGCTGTCGGAGAGCGGCAGCAAACTCCAACTGCTCCTCGGCGACCACACGGTGACCAACGCCCAGGGTGACATGCTCGTCGTCGTACGGCCGCTGCTCGGCGGACAGAAGGGGGCCGACCCGCTCTCCTCGTACATGAAGCTCACCGAGCACCAGTGTGTCGAGGTGGCGGAGCGGCTCCTCGGCGGTGCGCTGAACCACGCGGTGTTCCGCGACGCCGCCGGGGGCTCGGTCGCCGCGTACATGGGACCGCGCGGCAAGGTGGGGACGCCGCGCCTGGCGCAGGCGATGACCCGGGAGGACGGGCCGCGCACCCCGAGGGAGGCGGCCGAAGCCGCACAGGGTGACGTCGTCGCGCCTCCGGGCCTGGAGTACGGCCTCGCCACGCACCGGGAGCTGGCCCCCGTCCGGGAGAGCGGGGAGGCGATCGGGGTCAACGAGCACGTCCGGCCCCGGGTCGGTGAGGGACTCACCACCCAGACCGTGCCCAACCCCGACTTCCCCGGCGGACGGGGCGACCGGACGGACTATTCGCGCAGCGACGGGAAGGCGCGCGGCGGCCGCGTCTGGGACTACCACTTCGCCGCGGTCGTGGCGGAGAGCCTCGACGGAACGCACCACATCACGCTGGAGAACTTCAACCGCAACCTGTGGGCGAAGGAGTTCGTGGAGTGGGAGCTGCTGGGGGCGTTGCACGAGGAGTTCGGTGAGCGCCTGAACTCCCTCTTCGACGAGCTCGCCGGCATCCAGGGTCTCGTCGCGGAGGCCGCCGTGGTCACGGTCCTGTCCACGCTGCGGCTGCGGGCCCGGCAGTTGCGCGACGAGGTGGTCGACGCCGCGAAGCAGCAGTTCCGGGAGTTCAAGAACGAGGCGAAGAAGGCCATGGGCGGGATGTGGTACTTCAAGCTGTACGGTCCCGGTCCCGGTGAGACGTTCCACGACCGGAACAAGGGGACCGCGCTCAACCCGATGACCCTGGCAGTCACCCACGTCCCCGAGCTGTTCTTCGACGGGCCCACCGCGGAGCTGGTGCCGTTCTCCGAGGACCGCCTCAAGAAGATCGCCGCCACGGCGAAGGAGCACGGCACACCGCTGACGGTGGACGCCTACGCCAAGGGCGGCACGGTGCCCGTGGCGCGGCTGGCGGAGAAGCGGGCCCGGACCGTCATGGACGTACTCGTCCGGGAAGGCGTCGATCCGAAGACGGTCACCCTGAACACGCACGCGCGGAGCAACGCCCGCCACGCGACGGTCTCCCCGTCAGACCGCCCCACGGTGTACGAACCGCCCGCGTCGTACACGGAGGACGGCGTCCCGGAGCAGCGGGCGAGGCCGAAACCGTGAGGCGGGGCCGCGGGAGGCGGTTGGGCCGCGGGGCGCGGGCGGGTCGTGGGGCGCGGGCGGGTCGTGGGGCGGGCGCCGCGGTCTCAGATGAGGCCCTCGCGCAGGGCGTAGGCCACCGCGTGGGTGCGGTTGCGCAGGTGCAGCCGCATGGTGACGCCTTGCAGGACGGTCTTGACGGTGCGTTCCGAGTACGCCAGTTCCGCCGCGACCTCCCGGGTCTCCATCCCGTCGGCGATCAGCCGCAGTACGTCCGTCTCGCGGGCGGTGAGGCCGGCCGGCGCGACGTCGGGCCGGCCCGTGGCGCCGCGGTGCAGGGTGCCGGCCTGGCTCATGAGCCGGCTCAGCAGGTCGCCGGGGAGGTGGCCGTCCCCGCGCGAGGCCGCCAGGACGGCTTGCAGCAGACGGCTCGGGGTCGCCTCGTGGCGCCACACCACCGCGCCGACACCGCACTCCACGACGTCGAGCAGTTCCTGGCCGCGCAGACTGCTCACGACCAGGACGGACCGGGAGCCGTCCCCGCGCACGACCTTGCGCAGCCGCGCGTACGCCACCTCGTCCAGCGACTCCACGACCAGCACCGCCACCGCGCCGGCCCCCGGCACGGCGGCCTCGGTGACGTCGAGCGCCGGATGCTCGCGCAACTGGCTGCGCACACCGGCCCGGGAGACGGGGTCCTGGGCGTGGATCGTCACCGGGATGCGCGGAAGGTCGGACTGCCCCGTCCGGTCGGTCTCGGGGGCGTGGGAGAGGTACACGTGCACTCCTTGGTTCCGTATCGACGCGCGCGGCCCGTGCGGGCGGTACGTGAGCACCGTGGTGCCCGCCCGGACGGGCCGCCGCGGCGCCCAGAGTGTCGCCGGGCACTGCTCACCCGGGAGCTCACGGGACTGCCCATCGGTGCTCACCGCCGCGGTCCGCCGGTGGCCGCGGCGTCCATGGCTGCCCTCCCCCGAGGTCGCGGTCCCTGCGTCGGCCCCAGCGTCGGTCCCTGCGTCGGTCCCTGCGTCGGTCCGTGTCCGGCCTCGCTGAGGGTCTCCCGTACCGCCTCGACCACATCGGCGTAGGGGCTGCGGTGGGCGGTGAGCGAGCGGGCCAGCAGGTCCAGGGCGTCGCGGTGGCCGGCGAGCACGGCCCGCCCCTCGTCGGGGCGGCGGGCGGCGAAGTCCAGTACGGCGGGGAGGTGGTCGGGGGGTTCGCCGGCGGCGGGCGTGAAGCCGTGCCGCCGGTAGCGGGCCTCCAGCGCGGCCAGGGCGGCGTACCGGTGGCGGGTGCCGCCGGCGGTGTAGTCGGCCAGGTGCAGGGTGCGCCGGCGGGCGCGGTCGAAGGTGGTGACGTACCGCGCCGCGAGGTCGCGCAGCGGCACGCCGGTGGTCGCGCGGCAGAAGCGGAGCAGGCGGTCCGCCTCCGGGCCGCGGCGCCGGCCGAGCGCGTAGGTGACCCGGGCGTGCCGGTCGGGCCAGGTGTGGTCGGGGCGGCGCAGGAGGAGGGCGGCGGTCCGGTGCACCCACGCCGCCGGGTCGGCGGCCGGTCCCGTCGCTCGTTCCGCTTCCGCCCGCGCCGTGTCCCGTACCACCGTGCTCGCTCCTCGTGCCGTCTTCCGCTCGTCTTCGAGCATCGGACACCGTCACGTCCGGGGTTCACGCGAGCACGGAGAGTTGGCACTGCTTGTACGGAGCTTTTCCTCTCCTTTGCCCGGCGGGCCGGCGGGGGCTGCGTGTGTGGCTCAGTACACGTCGCGCGCGTAGCGCTTGTCGGACGCCAGGCGCCGGACGTAGGCGCCGGCGTCGTCGGCGCTCAGACCGCCGTGGGTGACGGCGATGTCCCGCAGCGCCCGGTCGACGTCCTTGGCCATGCGGGTGGCGTCGCCGCAGACGTAGAGGTGGGCGCCGTCCTGGAGCCACTGCCACAGCCGGGGGCCGTGTTCGCGCATACGGTCCTGGACGTACACCTTGTTGCGCTGGTCGCGGGAGAAGGCCACGTCGAGCCGGTCGAGGTGGCCGGAGGAGCGGAACTCCTCCAGTTCCTCGCGGTAGTAGAAGTCGGTGGCCCGGCGCTGTTCGCCGAAGAAGAGCCAGTTGGGTCCGGTGTGGCCGCGGGCCCGGCGGTCCTGGAGGAAGCCGACGAACGGCGCGACCCCCGTGCCGGGACCCACCATGATCATGGGGGCGGCGGGGTCGGCGGGCGGCCGGAAGTGCGGTGAGCGCTGGACGAACACCTGCACCGGGCCGTCGTCCGCGCAGTCGGCGAGGTAGGTGGAGCAGACGCCCTTGCGGTCCCGGCCGAGGTCGTTGGTCCAGCGGACGACGGAGACGGTGACGCGGACCTCGCCGGGGTGGGCGAGCGGGCTGGAGGAGATCGAGTACAGCCGGGGCTGGAGGCGTCTGAGGACCGCGGCCCACTCGGCCGCCGCGGCCCGGACGGGGAACTCGGCGAGGACGTCCGCGGCCTGGCGGCCCCAGCTCCACTGCGCCAGGGCGTCCTTGTTGTCGGGGCGCAGGAGCCGCTTGAGGTGGTGGCTGCCGGTGCGGTCGGTCACGAACCGCAGCAGGTCGGTGGTGACGCGGGAGATGTCGAGGCGGGTGCGCAGGGCCTCCTCGAAGGGGACCGGCGCGCCGTCGCCGAGGTCGAGGGGCTCGTCGGCGTCGAGGCCGGTGAGGGCGAGCCACTCGGCGACGAGCGGGGCGCCGTTGGCCGGCCACACGCCGAGCGCGTCGCCCGCCTCGTGGGCGAGTTCGCCGTCCCTGGTGTCGAAGGCGAACTGCCGCACCTCCTTGCGCGAACCGGGCAGGCTCAGCAGCTTGTTGCCGATGAGCAGGGTCGCGAACGGGGACGCCTTCGTGGGGACGGCCGGGGCGGCAGGGGCGGCCGGGGTGGCGACGGGGGCGGGGGCGGGTGCAGGGGCAGGGGCAGGGGCAGGGGCGGGGGCGGGGGTGGCCGTCGGCTCCGGGGGGCGGGGGCCGGTCAGTGCGGCGAGGAGCCGGTCGAGCCACCGCTCGGCTGCCTCCTCGTAGTCGGGTTCGCAGTCGGTGCGGGGGACGAGCCGGGTCGCGCCGAGGGCCTCCAGGCGTTCGTCGAGCCGGCGGCCGTGGCCGCAGAAGTCGTCGTAGCTGGAGTCGCCGAGGGCGAGGACCGCGTAGCGGACGTCCTCCAGCCGTCCGGCGTCCCCGGCGCTGAGCGCGTCCCAGAAGCCGGCGCCGTTGTCCGGCGCGTCACCGTCACCGAAGGTGCTCGTGACGAGGAGTACGTCGGTGCCGGGGGCCAGCAGGTCCGGGGCGGCGTCCGCCATCGGCACCAGTTCGGCGGGGCGGCCGGAGGCGGTGAGCCGGGCCGTGACGGTGGCGGCGGCCTCCTCCGCGTTGCCGGTCTGCGAGGCCCACAGGACGGTCACGCGCCGGGTCGGCGCGGGCGGGGCGGCGTCCGCCGGAGCGCTGGGGTGCGCGGGTACGGGGGCGGCGCGGGAGTACAGGCCGGCGAGTACGCCGTCGACCCACAGGGCGTGGGCGGGCGCGAGCGGCGCTTCCGGCGGGAGGACGGGGACACGTCCGTCGGGCGGGGCGAGGACCAGGCCGGAGAGGTAACCGGAGAGGTACCGGCGTTCCGGTTCGGCCAGGGCGACCGGGGTGGGGTCGGGGTCGGGGAGGCCGAGGAGGGCGGCGAGCGCCCGTACGGGGGCGGCGGCCGTTTCCGTGACGGGGGCGGGGACCGTGGCGGGGGCGGGGACCGTGGCGGGGGCGGGTTCCGGGCGGTCCGCCGGTACGGGGGCGGTGGTCCGTGCCAGGGTGACGGCGCAGACCTTGAACTCGGGCTGGAAGGAGATCGGGTCGACGGCGTCGTTGGTGACGGCGTTGATGCTCAGGTACTCGCCGAACAGGTCGTTCCAGTGGAACGGCGCGAAGCACGTGCCCGGCCGGACCCGGTCGGTGACGACCGCCGGCAGTACGGCGCGGCCCCGACGGGAGGCGACCTCAAGGTGGTCGCCGGCCGTGATGCCGAGGGCGGCGGCGTCCTCCGGGTGCACCTCCACGAAGGGTTTCGGGTCGAGCTTGGTGAGCTTGGCGACCTTCCCCGTCTTGGTCATCGTGTGCCACTGGTGCTGGAGCCGGCCGGTGGTGAGGACGAACGGGTAGTCGTCGTCGGGGAGTTCGGCGGGCGGCAGGTGGGGGCGGGTGTAGAAACGGGCCCGGCCGCTCGCCGTGGGGAACGCGAGCCGGGGGCGGGTGCCGTCGGGGCGTTCCAGGAGGGTCTGGCTGACACCGTCGTTGAGGTAGCGCACCGGGTTGCGGTCCGGGCCGTCGGCGCTGGGCGCGGGCCACTGGACGGGGGTGGCGCGGAGCCGTTCGTAGGTGACTCCGCGCAGGTCCCACCCCGTCCGGGGGTTCCACGCCTGCCTGAGCTCCTCGAAGACCTCCTCGGCGGAGGCGTACGTGAAGGAGTCGGCGTAGCCCATCGCGCAGGCGACCCGGGCGATGAGCTGCCAGTCGGGCAGCGCCTGGCCGGGCGGGTCGACGACACCCCGGACGAGGGTGAGGTTGCGCTCGGAGTTGACCATGACGCCGTCGGACTCGGCCCACAGCGTCGCGGGGAGCACGATGTCGGCGTAGGCGTTGGTCTCGGTGTCGGCGAAGACGTCCTGGGTGATGACGAGTTCGGCGGTCTCCAGGCCGGCGATGACGGACTTGCGGTTGGCGACGGAGGCGACCGGGTTGGTGCAGATGATCCAGCAGGCCTTGATGTCGCCGGCGGCCATCCGCTCGAACATCTCGACCGTGCCGTGGCCGACGTCGGTGCGCAGGGTGCCCGCGGGGAGGTTCCAGAGTTCCTCGGTGAAGGCGCGCTCGGTGTCGTCGAGGACGGAGCGCTGTCCGGGCAGGCCCGGACCCATGTAGCCCATCTCGCGGCCGCCCATGGCGTTGGGCTGGCCGGTGAGCGAGAAGGGCCCGGCGCCGGGGCGGCAGATGGCGCCGGTGGCGAGGTGCAGGTTGACCAGGGCGTTGGTGTTCCACGTGCCGTGGGTGGACTGGTTGAGCCCCATGGTCCAGCAGCTCGTCCACGCGCCGGCCTCGCCGATCCACCGTGCGGCCCGGCGGATGTCGTCCTCGGCCAGGCCGGTGATCTCCGCGACCCGGTCGGGCGGGTAGTCGGCGAGGAAGGCGGGCATGTCCTGCCAGCCCTCGGTGTGCTCGGCGATGAACTCCTCGTCGGTGTGGCCGTTCGCGACGAGGAGGTGGAGGAGGCCGTTGAGCAGCGCGAGGTCGGTGCCGGGCCGGATCTGGAGGAAGAGGTCGGCCTTGTCGGCGGTGGCGTTGCGGCGGGGGTCGACGACGATGAGCTTCGCTCCGGCCGACTTGATCCGGTCGGCCATGCGGAGGAAGAGGACGGGGTGGCAGTCGGCCATGTTGGCGCCGATGACGAAGAACACGTCGGCGTGGTCGAAGTCCTGGTAGGAGCCGGGCGGACCGTCGGCGCCGAGGGACAGCTTGTAGCCGGAGCCGGCCGAGGCCATGCACAGGCGGGAGTTCGACTCGATCTGGTTGGTCCGGACGAACCCCTTGGCCAGCTTGTTCGCCAGGTACTGGGCCTCCAGGGACATCTGCCCCGAGACGTAGAAGGAGAGCGCGTCGGGTCCGTGCTCGTCCAGGACGGCCCGCAGGCGGGCGGCGGTCGCGGTGACGGCGGCGTCCACGTCGGTGGCGGCCGGTTCGGCGCCGCGTTCGCCGCGCACGAGCGCCGTCGAGAGCCGGCCGGGCGCGGCCATCATGTCCGCGCTGGTGGCGCCCTTGGTGCAGAGGCGGCCCGCGTTGGCCGGATGGGCCTTGTCCCCGGCCGCCTTCGCCACGCGGCGCCGGCCGTCCACGGGGTCGCGCTCGATGTCGAGGACGATGCCGCAGCCGACTCCGCAGTACGAGCAGACCGTGCGTACCGTGCCGTCCTTCGAGCCAGCTGCCACCGAGACCCACCCACCGCCCGTACCGATGCCCCCACCGACGGCGGGCTGCCCACGCACAGCACGGTAGGAAGATCGCGTTTCCACCCGGTCACACGCCGGGAGCGCGGGGGGTTACGCGGCGCGCACGGGGTGGTCGAGGGGTGTGTGAGGGGTGCGTGCCGGGTGCGTGAGGGCCGGGGCGGCCGGGCACACGGGCGCGCGGACCGATGGGTACGCCCGTTCACCCGTCCGTCCGGGCCCCGGCCGCCCGCAGCGCGGGGTCGGGTACGTGGTCGACGGGCCCCGCGCCGGTCGACGGGCCCCGCGCTGAAGACGCCGTCCACCGTGCCGTCCGCCGTGCCGTCGGCCAGGGGCGGACGGCACGCGTCGGCGAGCGGCAGCCGGGCGATCCCGGCTGCTGCTCCGGCATACGCGGAACGCCGTACCGGGCGTGCTAGCGCCCCGCCGCCGCGGACTCCACGGACCCGGCGAGCTGCCGTGCCCACTGCTCGAAGGTCGTCGTCGCGATGCCGAGTTCGCGGGCGAAGCGCGGCCGGGCCGGCTGGCCGACCTGGTCGACGAAGACGTGGGTGGCACCCATCTCCGGCATACCGGCGGCGCGGGCCTGCTCCACGGTCAGGTCCGGCGCGTGCAGCGGGACACCGAGCGCGTCCGAGAGCACGGCGGCGATCTGCTCCATGGTGAGGTGGTCGCCGGCGAGTTCGAGTTCGACGCGGTGGAAGTCGTCCGGTGCGGCCAGGGCCGCCGCGGCGGCGCGGCCGACGTCCTGGGCGGCGACCAGGGCGAGGCTCGTGGTGGGCCTGACGACGGTGATCAGGCCGCCGGCCAGGCCGTGGGGGAAGTAGAACCGCAGGGCGGGGTCGAAGTTCTCCATGAAGAAGCACGGCTTGAGCAGGGTCCAGCGCGGGAAGTCCATCTCCCGCAGCCGGTCCTGGATCGCCTGCTTCGTGCCGAGGGGCCGGGCCATCTCCGGCCACCGCCCCTCGGCCCAGCCGGGGGCGGAGGTGTGCTGCCCCGCGCCGCTGACCGTCGTCTGGACGAACTGCGGCACGCCGGCCTCCTTCGCGGCGCGCATGAGGTTGACGGCCTGGGTCACCTCGCCGTCGAAGTCGAAGTCCTCGCCCGTGAAGGCGGGCATCTGCACCGAGAAGACGCCGCGCACACCGGTCACGGCCGGTACCAGGGACGCGGGGTCGGTCAGGTCGCCGGTGACCAGCTGGGCGCCGAGGGCCTCGATCGCCCGCGCCTTCGGTGTGCGCGGGTCCCTGACGAGGGCGCGGACGGGGGTGCCGGAGGCGAGCAGGGCGCGGGCGGTCCCGCCGCCCTGCCGGCCGGTCGCTCCGGTGACGAGCACAGGTGCCGAGGAGATGGACATGGGGGTGCCTTTCCAAGAGGGCAGAGCGGGTCCCGGATAAATGGCGGGGCCCGCCGTTTAATGCACGCTACGATATGGCGGGGCCCGCCACTTAGCAACCGGCCGGGGCCCCTGACCCGGATACGGACCCATCGGCATCGGAGAGGCAGATGACCGGACAGCGCTCGGACGCCCGTCGCAACTACGCGCGCATCCTTGAGGTGGCCGCCGAGGAGGTGGCCGAGCAGGGGGCCGAGGCGTCGCTGGAGCGGATCGCCCGGGTCGCCGGGGTGGGTTCGGCCACCGTGCGCCGCCACTTCCCGACGCGCCAGGCGCTGCTCGGCGCGGTCTTCGCGCAGCGCGTCGAGGCCCTGTGCCGCCGGGCCGGCGAGCTGGCCGGAAGGACCGACGCGTTCGCCGCGCTGGTCGACTGGCTGCGCGAGGTGCTGGAGTACTCGGTGGCGGCGCGGGGGCTGGCGGACGCCTTGACCTACACCCCGCTGGAGGATCTGCCGGCCGAGGACTCCTGTGGGTCCGCGCTGGAGACCGCGAGCGCGTCGCTGCTGCGCGGGGCGCGGCGCGAGGGAACGGTCGGCGACGGTGTTACCGCGCACGACCTGCTGGTCCTGGTGGTCGGCATCGCCCTCGCCACCGAACACCACGCGGACCCGGCCGAGCAGGCCGCACGCAGCTTCCGCCTGGCCGTCGAGGGCCTGCGGACCGCCTCGCGCTGACCGGCACGGACGGCACCCGCGGCACACGGGGCCGCGGCCCCGCCCCGCCCCGCACCGCCCCGCACCGCACCGCACCGCACCGCGCTCGGTCCACGTCGACGTCTACGTCTACGTCGCCGAAGAGTGCGTGCGTCGCACCGAGGACCCGGAGGCAGGCGTCGACGTCCGCCCCGGTCAGCACGCCGACCACTCGGCGCAGCAGGTCGTGCTCACGGGCCCGTACCGCGCCGATCGCGGTGCGGCCGCGGTCGGCGAGGTCGACGAGCGACTAGCGCCGGTGCGCGGGGCACCGTGCCGGTGCGCGCGCCCGCGGCGCCCTGGACGGCCCCGCCCACCCTGGCCATGGCCGAGCGTCTGACGCGCCTGACCCGCCTCGTGCCCGCCGGCCGCGTTCCTGGAGACGCTCTGCCCGATGTCCCGGCCCACCGCCGGTGTCCGACCCGATTTTCACCCGGGGGGATGAAACGGTCCGGGTTTCGCGCGTGGTGCGCGCGGCGCGGCCGGATAGTGAGTGCCCGCAGGATCCGAGGAGGCCCTGGGCCGGTCGGCGGGGTCGTTCTCCTCGGACTCCGATCCGACCTCCTGGGGGGACACATGGTGGGCACAGCGCAGCCGGACTCCGGTACGGACGGCGTCACCGGAGGTGTCGGGGCGACCGCTCTGCTGGTCGCCGCCGCACGTGCCGTGGAGACCTGTCGCGACGACAGCCTCGCGCAGGACGTGTACGCGGAGCACTTCGTCCGGGCGGCGCCCGCGTCGGCCGGGTGGCCGCTGCGGATCGAGGACGTGCCGGACGGGGACGCGAACCCCCTGTGGGGCCGTTTCGCGCGCTACTTCGGTCTGCGTACCCGGGTCCTGGACGACTGGCTGCTGCGGTCGGTGCGGTCGGGGGCGCGCCAGGTGGTGCTGCTCGGCGCGGGGCTCGACGCCCGTGCCTTCCGGCTCGCGTGGCCGGAGGGCCGCACGCTGTTCGAGGTCGACCGGGAGCGGGTGCTCGGCTTCAAGCACGAGGTGCTCGACGGCCTGGCGGCCACGCCGAAGGTGCGGCGCGTGCCCGTGCCCGTCGACCTCCGGGACGACTGGGTCGGGGCGCTCGGCGCCGCCGGGTTCGATCCCGCCGTGCCCACGGCGTGGCTGGCGGAGGGGCTGCTGTTCTACCTGCCGCCCGCCGCCGAGAGCCGGCTCATGGACACCGTGCACCGGCTGAGCGCCGCCGGGAGCACCCTGGCCTTCGAGATCAAGGTCGAGAAGAACCTGCACGCGTACCGCGACAGCCCCCTCTACCGAGCGACGGAGCACGAGATCGGCATCGACCTGCTGACCCTCTTCGACGGCGGACCGCGGCCCGACTCACCCGCCGACCTGGCCGGCCGGGGATGGACCGTCGAGGTCCGCAGTCCCTTCGACTTCACCCACCGGTTCGGCCGCGGCCCCCTGCCGGAGCCGGAGAACGACGCCCTGGAGGGCAACCGGTGGGTGTTCGCGGAGAAGCCGGCCCGGTGACACCGCCCGGACCGGGACACCGGGTCAGTCTTCCCGGCTCCCGCTCTCCGGGATCAGGACGGGTTTGACGACCCGGCCCTCCTCGCAGTCCCGTTCGGCCTGGTTGATGTCGCTGAGCGGGTACGTGCGGATCAGCTGGTCGAAGGGGAAGAGTCCGGCCCGCCACAGAGCCGTCAGCCGGGGGATCAGCAGCGCCGGGACCGCGTCTCCCTCGCAGATGTGCGACAACTGCCGTCCCCGGTCCAGCGCTCCCGGCTCAAGGGGCAGGGTGGTGTGCAGCCGGGCGACGCAGCCCAGTCGGCCGGTGGGGCGCAGTCCGTGCAGCGCGGCGTTGATCAGCCAGGGCGAGGCCGTGGTGTCCAGCGCGTACCGGGCGCCGCCGTCGGTCAGCCGGCGGATGTCGCCGGCGAGGTCCCGGGAGGTGGCGTGCAGCGCGACCGCGCGGAAGCGCTCGGCCAGCGCCAGCCGCCCGGCGTCCCGGTCGACGGCGACGGCCACCGCGCCGGCCGCCGTCGCCGCCATCACCGCGGCCAGGCCCACCGCTCCCGCACCGAGCACGACGACGGTGTCACCCGGTCCCGCGCCGAAGGAGTTGAGCACCGCCCCGGCGCCGGTGAGGAACCCGCAGCCGAGCGGGCCGAGCAGGTGCAGCGGGAGCGCCGGATCGACCTTGACCGCGTTGCGGGCCGCGACCAGCGCGTACGCGGCGAAGGAGGACTGACCGAACCAGCGGGGGGCCAGCGCCCGGCCCGAGGCGTCGGTCAGCCGGCCCGTGTCGTCCTCCCCCCGGCCCCCGTACAGGTTGAGCGAGGCGAAGGAGTCGCAGTAGGCGGGTGCGGCGCTCAGGCACTGGCGGCACCGTCCGCAGGAGTCGAAGCTCAGTACGACGTGGTCGCCGACCCGCAGCCCCGTGTCGGGGCCGCCGGTCTCCACCACCGTGCCCGCGCCCTCGTGGCCGAGGACCGCCGGGAGCGGTGACCGGCCCCGCGAGTGCCGCACCGCGAGGTCGGTGCGGCACATGCCGCAGCCCGCGACGCGGACCAGGACCTCGCCGTCGCCCGGTCCCGCGTCCAGGGCGACCTGCTCCACGGCGAACGGGTCGTCGTGGGAACTCAGTACCGCCGCGTCGAACTTCATGGCCGGGCCTCCTGAAGGCGGTGCACGACGAAGGGACTGAGGTTGCCCTGGAACCCCCACGGCCCGCCGGCCACGCCGACGCCGCTCTCCTTGACGCCCGCGAAGGGCTGGGCCAGGGACAGTTCGGCGTGGTGGTTGATCCAGGCCGTGCCGCACTCCAGGCGGTCGGCGACCGCCTCGGCCCGGTCCGGGTCGCAGCTCCACACCGAGCCGCCGAGCCCGAAACCGGTGCCGTTGGCGGCCGCCACCGCCTCGTCGACGGTGGTGTAGGGCAGTACGGGCAGTACGGGGCCGAACTGCTCCTGCGTCACCACCGGGCTGCGGGGGTCCACGTCGGTGAGGACCGTCGGGGCCCAGAACCAGCCCGGCCGGTCCAGCCGGTGGCCGCCGGCCGCGGCCCTTGCACCGTCCGCCAGGGCCCGCCGCGTCAACTCCTCGACACGGGCCAGCTGTCCGGGGTTGTTGACCGGGCCGAGCCGCGAGGCCGGGTCGAGTCCCGGTCCGACGACGGTGGTCCGGGCGCGGTGCGCGAGCGCCTCCACCACCTCGGCGTGGATCCGGGCCGGGGCGTAGACGCGTTTCACCGCCATGCAGACCTGTCCGCAGTTGCGGAACGCCGCCTGGAACAGCCGGTCGGCGACGCCCTCCACGTCCACGTCGTCCAGCAGGATCGCCGCGTCGTTGCCGCCGAGTTCCAGGGTGACGCGGGCGAGGGAGGACGCCGCCGCCCGCGCGACGGCCCGGCCGGCCTCGGCCGAGCCGGTGAAGGTGACGTGCCGGATGGCCGGGTGGGCGGCGAGGCGGGCGCCGAGCGGCTCCCGGCCGGTGACGACGGTCAGCACCCCCTCGGGCAGGACGGCGGACAGGATCTCGCCCAGCAGGGTCGTGGCGAGAGGGGTGTGCGGGGAGGGTTTGAGGATCACCGGGTTCCCGGCGGCCAGCGCCGGCGCGAACTTCGCCGACGCCAGTTGCAGCGGGAAGTTCCACGGGACGATCGCGGCGACGGGCCCCGTGGAGCGCCAGCGCAGCTCGCTGCGGACCGGCCGGCCGTCCGCGAGACGCTGCGGGGAGTGGTCCATGCCGGCGAAGTAGCGCAGCCGGGCGGCCGTGCGGGCGACCTCCGCGACCGACTCCCGCAGCGGCTTGCCCTGTTCCCGGGTGAGCAGGGGGGCGAGGTCGTCGCCCGCGGCCGTCACGGCGTCGGCCGCCGCGCGCAGGGCGTCCGCG
>NZ_JAVRHI010000160.1:0-9724 GCF_034105845.1 Streptomyces sp. CRN 30
GGCCAGTACTCGGAGTACGCACCGATCTGGATCATCGTGGCGTCGAACGGGCCGTGCTCGGCACCGATCTCCTTGAAGCCCTCGAAGTAGCCGGTGTCGCCGCTGTGGTAGATCCGGTGCTCGTCACTCGCGACCACCCAGGAGGCCCACAGGGTGTGCTGCTTGTTGCGCAGGCCGCGGCCGCAGAAGTGGCGGGCCGGGGTCGCGGTCAGGGTGAGGCCGCCCACCTGCGTCGACTCCTGCCAGTCCAGCTCGCGTATCCGTCCCTCGGCCACGCCCCAGTGCTCCAGGTGGGCGCCGATGCCGAGGGGGACCGCGAAGAGGGTGTCCGTGCGGGCCAGCGCCTTGATCGTGGGCAGGTCGAGGTGGTCGTAGTGGTCGTGGGAGATGACGACGACGTCGAGGGGGCCGAGCGCGGACAGCGGCAGCGGCACCGGGTGGAGCCGCTTGGGGCCGGCGAAGGCGAACGGAGAGCAACGCTCGCCCCAGACGGGGTCGAAGAGCACGCGGTGCCCGTCGATCTCGGCGAGGACGCTGGAGTGCCCGGCCCAGGTCAGGCGCAGGCCGCTCGCCGGGGGCGCGGCCAGGTCGGCGGCGGTCGTGCGGTGCAGCGGCACGGGGCCCGCCGGGGCGCGGCGGGCGCGCTCCTCCTTGCGGAAGTACGCCTTGGCCATCTCCAGCCTGCCGGAACCTCCGGCGGGGAGCACGCGGGCGCCCTCCGGGTTCACGAAGACGCCGTTCGCGAAGTGCGGCGATCTGTGGATCCGGGCGAGGCGCGCTCCGCTGGGATCCGCGCCGAAGGCTGCGGGCCGCAACGCGCGTAGCCCGCGGCGCGAGGATCGGGAACCGGACACGGCACCTCCTGGTGAATACGCTGAGGCGTTCCATTATGGTCCGCCCCCATGACAGTCCCCCCAACTCCACAGGGGAACACGGGGAACAGGGGAAACACGGCGGTCAGGGCCCCTTCGGCCCCAGCGCACCCACCGGCGCGCTCCTTCCGCGGCGCTCAGGCCACCGTCCCGATACGCATCCGGATGTCCGCCGGGGAGAGGGCCCCCTTCGCCACGACGCGGTCGCCGGAGGACTCCCCGCGCAGCCGGCGCCCGATCCACGGCACCAGGTACTCGCGGGCCCACTGGATGTTGTCGCGGCGCACCTCCAGGTTGCCGCGCGGCGGGAGCGGCGGCCACGGCTGGTCCGGGTCCGCCGGGATGTCCAGGCCGAGGACCTGTCCGGCCCGCAGCGCCACCCGCGTGTGCCCCTCGGGCGACAGGTGCAGCCGGTCCGCGTCCCAGGCGCGCCGGTCCTGGATGGTCCGCAGGGACCACAGGTCCAGTACCGGGCAGCCGTACCGGTCGGCGATGGCCCGCACATGACCGTTGTACGTGGCGATCTTGCCGCGCATGCGCTTCAGCACGGGCACGGTGCGGGTGTCGAACCCGGTGGTCACCATGACGGTGCCGGCGGCCGAGGTGAGGTCGGCGACCGCGCGCTCGAAGCGCTCGGCGACCTCGTCGGGGTCGGTGCCGGGACGGATGATGTCGTTGCCGCCCGCGCAGAAGGAGATCAGGTCCGGCGCCATCTCCCGCGCCCGCGGAACCTGGTCCGCGACGATCTGGTCGAGCAGTTTCCCGCGCACGGCCAGGTTCGTGTAGCCGAATCCGCCCTCGGGGAGCCGGTCGGCGAGAAGGACCGCGAACCGGTCGGCCCAGCCGACGAACGCGCCGTCGGGTCCGGGGTCCCCGACGCCCTCGGTGAAGCTGTCGCCCACCGCCACGTACGACCCGATCACTGTTCTGCTGTCGTGCCTCATCACATCGTCTGCCACGTCGGTCCATCTTTCACCGTGGGATGTGAGCTACGCGACCGTAGGAAGGGGTTGACGGGCGGTGAGATAAGCCACTCGTCAAGTGTTGGTCAATTCCGGAATAAGACCGGCCCGGGGAACGACCCGCTCCGTACACCGTGAGGCCGGGCCCCGCGGTCGGCGGGGCCCGGCCTCACGAGTGCGTCGCCGGGTGGGTGGGTCGGTCAGGGGCGGTCAGGGTCGGTCAGAGGGAGACGCCCTTGGCGCGCAGGTACGCCAGCGGGTCGACGTCCGAGCCGTAGCCCGAGGCGGTACGGATCTCGAAGTGCAGGTGCGGTCCGGTCACGTTGCCGGTGGCGCCGGACAGGCCGACCTGCTGGCCCGCGCCCACGGTCTGGCCCACCGAGACGGAGAGCGAGGACAGGTGGGCGTACTGCGCGTAGTGGCCGTCCGCGAGCCGGACGACGACCTGGTTGCCGTACGAGCCGCCCCAGCCGGCGGAGACGACCGTGCCCGAGCCGACGGCCTTGAGCGAGGTGCCGGTCGGGACCGCGAAGTCGACACCGGTGTGGTAGCCACTGGACCACATGCTGCCCGAGACGCGGTAGGAGGTGCCCACGGCGCCGGAGACCGGGCGGGTGAAGCCGGAGGCGGAGCTGCCCCCGCCGCTGCCCTGGGCCCGGGTGTCCGACGTGTCGGCGGCCGGCTTCTCGGCCGGGGCCTCGGTCTTGCGCTCCGTCGGCGCCTTCCGCTCGGGCGCCGCCTGCTGCTCCGCCGGCGCCTTCCGCTCCGACGCCCCGCTCTTCGCCGCGGACCCGGAGTCACCGCCCGAGGACGAGGCGCCGCTGCCCGAGGACGGGGCGCCGGCGCTCGACGGGGCCCTGCCGTCGAGGCTGAGCTCCAGGCCGGGGTGGATGAGGGACGGGTTGGAGCCGATCGCCTCGCGGTTGTCCGCGTAGATCGACTGCCAGCCGCCGGTGACGTCCTGCTCCTCGGCGATCCGGGACAGGTAGTCGCCGGACTTCACGGCGTACGTCCGCGTCGTCGCGGACTTCGCGGCGGCGGCGGTGGACGTCCCGGCCTGCTGCTTGACGGCCTGGGCGGCGGCGGCCTGCTGGGCCACCGCCTGCTGCGGCGCCTGGGGGAGGCGGGGGAGCTCCGAGGTCTGGGTGACGGCCTCCGCCGGGGCCGAGGCATGGGCCCCGGTGGCCCCGATCAGGGGGAGCGCGAGCGCCGCGCCACCGGTTCCGGCGGCGGCGATCGAGCGGGTGAAGCGCTGGGTCTTCGGGCGGCGGTGCTTACCCTTGGCGGGCATGGCGCATTCCTCTCCGGCGCCTGCGAGGTGAGCTGTCGGGTTCGGGCTGGAGATGCCCGGCCGTGGTGGGCACGGCTTGACCCCTAGCCCGTTCCGGATGACCGGACCGGGCAGTCGTACCTGTGGGTCCCCCGCTCCTGCCGTGTACGGGTGAGTTGACGGCTCCGGCCGGTGGCAGGATTCGGCGTCCGCCCGGATTGACGCCGAAAGTAGGCGACTTACCGGTGCGGGGACAACCATTCGCATTTTTTGTGCGTCTTGTTTCCGGGTGGTCGAGGGGAGGTCCCGGTCACCCTCCGTCGATGAACGGTCGTCCCCTTTTCCCGACCCACCCGACAACTCCGGGCTATTACGTGGACATGACGACCACGCAACGTCACTCCTATGACCCTGGTCACGCCCGACTCGTTGACCACGCTTTACACCAGGGCCACTTGGACACCGAACGCCAATCCCGGCGAAGGAATCAAATACGACGTAGCCTGACAACCTTCGCATCGAAGTCGCCGCGCAACCCGACCGGCAGCCCGTGGTGCATCAGCACCGCACCCCGGTACGTCTCACCCGTTTCACGGCACTCATACATCCCCTTCGGGTCGAGCCCGCGCAACCGGAGCGGTGCGGGCGGCTCCCCGTAGTGCTGGGCCTGGAGCCAGGCGAGGACGACGACCTCGTCACCGAGGACGTAGCTCACGGCGCTCGGCCCGCCCGCCGGTGGCCGCAGCCGGTACAGGTCGCCGTGCTGGACGACCGGCCGGATCTCCTTGTAGAGGGCCACCCAGTCCCGCGCCTCCGCGAGTTCCCGCTCGCTCCACCGGCTGAGGTCGCCGCCGACACCGAGCACACCGGCCATGGCGCTGACGAAACGGAACGCCAGCGTACTCACCCGCCCGTTGAGCTGCTCGTTCGGGCTGTCGGTGACCCAGGCGGCCATCACGCGCGCGGGATGGATCTGGCTGAAGCCGTGCTGGATGGCGAGCCGGTCCAGGGGATCGGTGTTGTCGGAGGTCCACACCTGGTCCGTACGGGACATGACGCCGAGGTCGATGCGGCCGCCGCCGCCCGAGCAGGCCTCGAAGGCGACGCCGGGGTGCGCGGCCCGCAGCCGGTCCAGCAGCGCGTAGAAGGCGTGCACGTGCTCCACCCAGAGCTTCTGCGGGTACGGTTCGCCGGGCCAGCCGGCGTCGGTGAAGCAGCGGTTGAAGTCCCACTTCACGTAGTCGATGGGGGCGCTGGACAGCAGGGTGTCCAGCCGCTCCCACAGGTACTCCTGGACGTCCGGGCGCGCGAGGTTGAGGACGAGCTGGTTGCGCAGCTCGGTGCGGCCGCGGCCCGGCATGAACTGCACCCAGTCGGGGTGCGCCCGGTACAGGTCGCTGTCGGGGTTCACCATCTCGGGCTCGACCCAGATGCCGAACTGCATGCCGAGCGCGTGCACGTCGTCCGCGAGCGGCTTGAGACCGGCCGGGAAGCGCTCGGGGTTCGGCGTCCAGTCGCCGAGGCCCGCCCGGTCGCTGGTGCGCGCCCCGAACCAGCCGTCGTCGACCACGAACAGCTCGACCCCGAGGGACGCCGCCCGCCGCGCCAGCTCGCGCTGCTGGTCCTCCGAGATGTCGAAGTAGGTGGCCTCCCAGGAGTTGTAGAGCACCGGACGGTCACGGCCGGCGTCCGGGACGACGTGCCTGCGCTGGTACGCGTGCCAGGCCCGGCTCGCCCCGCCGAAGCCGCCGTCGCTCCACAGCCCCGCGAAGACGGGCGTCGTGAAGGTCTCCCCCGCCGCCAGCCGCAGGAGGCCGGAGTCGTCGTACCCGGCGCCGCCGGTGATCTGCACCCGCGCGTCGGGGAGCTGGGCCACGGCGATGCGCCAGGTGCCCGACCAGCCGAGCGCGCACCCGTACACCTCGCCGCGCTCCTCGGTCGCCCCGTCGGTGTCGAGCGCGACCCACGGCAGGTGCTGGTGCCCGGTGTGCCCGCGCCGGCTGCCGATGACCTTCTCCCCGTAGGTGAGGTCGGTGCGGACCAGCCGGGACTCGGCCGCCCACCGCCCGTGCAGCTGGGAGAGCCGCCAGCCCTCGCGCAGCGGGAGCGTCCAGGTCGCGGAGTCGGCGCGCAGCACCTCCACCGGCTCCGGGCCCTCGTTGGCCAGGGTCACCCGGCGCTCCACGACGTCGTCGCGCATCCGGTAGTGCAGCGTGACGGCGAGCCCGTGGTCGGTGAACCGCAGCCGCAGCTCCTCGTCCTCCACCTCGTACGCCGCGAAGGCCCATTCGGTGCCGCGCACCTCGTCCGTACGGACGGACAGCGCGGGCCGCACGAAGCGGGCACCGCCCTCGACCGGGTACTCCTCGTGCCCGTCGAGCCGGGACTCGAAGGAGTCGCGCGACGGCGGCAGGGGCCGGGCCGCGAGCTCCTCGGCGTCCGCGAGCTCGATGCGCGCACCCCAGTGGAGGTGCAGCAGTTCGCCGTCCTCGGTGAGACGCAGCGCGTAGCTGCTGGCCGGTCCCGACAGCAACCAGACGCGGCCGGCTGAGCCGATCTCCACCATGACACCCTCACATAATCAAACAGACACGATCAGACGTGAACATCATCGTGCCGGTGGGGGCCGTCTGGCAACGCCTCACCGACGACTGCTCGGCGGCCACAGCCGTGTCGTATCGTCGAGGTCGCACCTGTCGGCGTGCCGAGCCGCGCACCGCCGACGGCCCCCTGGGAGGAGCCCTTCGTGACGCAGCAGGTCCCGTCGACCGAACCCGAGCTGACCTCGGTCCGCAACTTCCGCGACGTGGGCGGTCTGCCGACCGTGGACGGCCGGCGTGTGGCGCGGGGGCGGCTGTTCCGCAGCGGGCACCTGGCGCACGCGAGCGACGAGGACGCCGCGGCGCTCGCCTCCCTGGGGCTGCACACGGTCTTCGACTTCCGCAACGCGGCCGACCAGAAGCTGGAGGGTCCCGACGTCGCGCTGCCCGGCGTGCGCAACGTGAACCTGCCGCTGAGCGACCCTGCCGACGGAGCGGAGTTCTGGCGGATGGTCCGCGACGGCGACCTCGACCAGCTGCGCTCGATCCTGGCCGACGGCAAGGGCGCGGCCCGGATGACCGGCTCGTACCGCACGATCATCACCGGGCGCACGGCCGAGCACTCCCGGGTGCTGCACGCGCTGGCCGAGGACAGCGTGCCCGCCCTGATGCACTGCGCGGCGGGCAAGGACCGGGCGGGCCTGTCGATCGCGGTGACGCTCCTGGCGCTCGGCGTGGACCGCGAGGCGATCATGGCCGACTACCTGAAGTCGAACGAGAAGCACCGGCGCTACAAGGTGCACCGCAGTTCGACGGCGGCGAGCGCCTACTCGCCCGAGGTGATGGAGCTGCTGAGCCCCCTGTTCGACGCGCGCGCCGAGTACCTCCGGGCGGCCTTCGACGCGATCGAGGAGCGGTGGGGCGGCGTGGAAGCGTATCTGGAGCGGGGCCTCGGCCTCACTCCCGAGGTGCGGGAGCGGCTGCGCGAGCGGCTGCTGGACTGAGCTCCCGGCCGCCACGGGCCCCATGGTCAGGCGGCTTCCGCTACTTGGCACCCACCTCGAACAGCAGCCAGATGAACGCCGCGAAGAGGTGGCCGACCGCGATGTAGATGATCAGCCGGATCCACAGGGCGCGGGGGAACTTCGTCTCCAGATCGCTCACGGGGTCACTCCCAGGGTCGTCGGTCCGAGGCAGAGCGCGGTGGTCGGGCTCTGCAGGAGGGTGTGGACGAACAGCAGGTCGGCGCCGTCCTCGTCGGCGGCGGCGATGCGGTGCGGGGTCAGCGAGTCGAAGTGCGCGCTGTCCCCGGGGTCGAGCACGTGGGTGACGTCCCCGAGGCGCAGCCGCAGCCGGCCCTTCAGGACGTACAGCCACTCCTCACCGGGGTGAACGCGCACGATGTCGCCCTGCGAGCCGTGGGGGACGTGGACGCGCAGGGACTGCATGCCCCGGCCGGGGGCGCCCGCCTGCCAGTAGGTCCAGCCGCCCGCGCGCGTGGGTTCCATGTCGGTGGCGCGGACGACCGCGTCACGTTCGGCGACCGATTCGCCCAGCAGCTCCGAAACCGTCGTACCGTACACACGGGCGAGCGTCAGCAGCATCGGCAGCGAGGGTTGCCGCTGTCCGGTCTCCAGCCGCGACAGGTGCGCGGGGGACAGTCCGGCGGTCCGGGCGGCGGCCTCGAGGGTGAGGGAGGCGCGGCGCCGCAGGGCGCGCAGTTGCGGGGCTACGGCGGGCAGGTCCTCGACCGGCCCGGGCTCGGAGGCGCTCATGCACTCCATTGAGCCGCATTTTTGCCCCAGCGGCAAACTTCTTGCCTCTGGGGCAAAGCGGCTCGTGGGCGGGTACGGACGGCCGGACCCGCCCCCGGTCCGCGCATCCTAGCGATGCGCCACGGCCTGCCGCACCAGCGTCCGCCCGAAGTCCCAGAGCAGCCCGCTGCCGCTGTGCGCGTCGTCCATCACCTCGGTGAAGGCGTCGACGAAACGGTCCACGTCCGCCTCGTCCAGGACCAGCGGCGGGATCAGCTTGATCACCTCCAGGTGGTCGCCGGAGACCTGGGTGAGGATGCGGTGCCGCCGCAGCAGCGGTACCACGACCAGCTGCGCGAACAGCCCCTTGCGCGCGGCCTGCAGCACGCTCCAGCGGCCGCGCAGCCGCAGCGACGTGGGCCGCCCGAACTCGATGCCGATCATCAGCCCCCGGCCGCGCACGTCGGCGAGCAGTTCGTACGTCCCGGCCAGCGCCGTGAGCCGGGACTTCAGCCGCTCCCCCAGGACCCGGGCGCGGTCCACCAGGTGCTCGTCCTCCAGCACCGACAGCACGGCGAGGCCGGCCGCCATGGCCTGGGCGCCTCCGCCGAAGCTCGCCGAGTGGACGAGGACGCGGTCCATCGACGAGTAGACCTTCTTGAAGATCCAGTCCTTGCCGAGGGTCGCCCCGACGGGGACGTAGCCCCCGGACAGCGACTTGGCCACGCAGACGAGGTCCGGCTCCACGCCGGGCTCGTGCTGGTGGGCGTAGAAGTCGCCGGTGCGGCCGAGCCCGGTCTGCACCTCGTCGGCGATGAGCAGGGCGCCGTGCCGGTGCAGCAGGTCCTGGGCGGCGCGCAGGTAGCCGGGCGGGGCCTCGTGCACGCCCTTGCCCTGGATCGGCTCGACGATGAGCGCGGCCACGTCGCCCTTCCCCAGCTCCCGCGCCAGGGCGTCCAGGTCGCCCAGCGGGACGGCCGTGTCGGGGAGCAGGGGCGCGAAGCCGTCCCGGAAGGCGGCCTCGCCGTTCACCGACAGGGAGCCGGTGGTGAGCCCGTGGAAGGCGTGCGCGCAGTACAGGACGCGGGGCCGGCCCGTGGCGTACCGGGCGAACTTCAGCGCGGTCTCCACCGCCTCCGTCCCGCTGCTGCCGAAGAACACCCGGTCCAGGTACGGACTGTGGGCGAGCAGCCGCTCGGCCAGCAGCCCGGGCAGCGGCTGGCAGTCGAAGCGGGTGAGGTCGGCGAGGGAGGCGTCGAGGACGTCGTGCAGGGCCTTGCGGACCACGGGGTGGTGCCGGCCCACGCCCATCACCCCGAACCCGGCGAGCATGTCCAGGTAGTCGCCGCCGTCCGCGTCCCAGAAGTGCGCCCCCTCGGCCCGCTCGTACACCTTGTCGAAGCCGATGGTGTGCAGCATGCGCGGGAGCTGGTGGTTGAGGTGCCGGGCGTGGAGTGCGTAGCGTTCGGCCCCGCGCTCGGCCAGCAGCCTGCCGAGGTCGAACTCCCCCTTCCCCGCCCCCGGGGCCCCCTCCGCCGGGTGTTCCGCTTCCGCTGCCGTCATTCCGTACGCTCCTCGGCTCGGTCGTGCCGTACGTATCGGTCCGTGCCGTCCCCGGGTCCGTGCCGCTTCAGCTCACCGTGACGGCCGGTTCCCCGGACGCGACACCGTCCCGTTCCATCTGCTCGGCGATCTTCATGGCCTCCTCGATGAGGGTCTCCACGATCCTCGACTCGGGCACCGTCTTGATGACCTCGCCCTTCACGAAGATCTGCCCCTTGCCGTTGCCGGACGCGACACCCAGGTCCGCCTCACGGGCCTCACCCGGACCGTTGACCACACAGCCCATGACCGCCACACGGAGGGGAACCTCCATGCCGGTGAGACCCGCCGTGACCTCCTCGGCCAGCTTGTACACGTCCACCTGCGCCCGCCCGCACGACGGACAGGACACGATCTCCAGACCGCGCTGCCGCAGGTTCAACGACTCCAGGATCTGATTGCCGACCTTGATCTCCTCCACCGGCGGCGCGCTCAGCGACACCCGGATCGTGTCGCCGATGCCCTCCGCGAGCAGCGCGCCGAAGGCCACCGCCGACTTGATCGTGCCCTGGAAGGCCGGGCCCGCCTCGGTCACGCCCAGGTGCAGCGGGTAGTCGCACTGGGCGGCCAGCTGCCGGTAGGCATTGATCATCACGACCGGGTCGTTGTGCTTCACCGAGATCTTGATGTCGCGGAAGTCGTGCTCCTCGAAGAGGGACGCCTCCCACAGCGCGGACTCCACCAGCGCCTCGGGAGTGGCCTTGCCGTACTTCTGCAGCAGCCG
>NZ_JAVRHI010000161.1:0-16087 GCF_034105845.1 Streptomyces sp. CRN 30
CGTGCGGTACTCGCGCTCGAAGCCGCGCAGGTCCTCGACCTTGCGCTCCAGCGTGGCGCGGGCGGACTCCAGGGAGCCCATCGCGACGCGGTGCTTCTCCTGCGCGTCCCGCTCCAGGGCGTCGGCCTTGGCACGGGCGTCGCGCTCCAGGCCCTCGGCACGGCTGCGGGCCTCACCGACGATCTTGTTGGCCTCGGAACGGGCCTCGGCGATCGCCTGGTCGGCGGTCTGCTGGGCCAGTGAGAGCACACGCGCGGCGCTGTCGCCGCCGGGACCCTGGCCGGGCTGCGGGAGACCGCCGCCCATCGGGCCGGGACCACCCATGGGACCGCCCATCGGGCCGCCCATCTGCTGCTGCATCGGGCCGCCCTGACCCATGGGGCCGCCCTGGCCCATCGGACCGCCCTGACCCATCGGGCCACCCTGGCCCATGGGGCCGCCCTGGCCCATCGGACCGCCCTGGCCCATGGGTCCCTGACCCATCTGACCGGGACCCTGCGGACCGCCGGGACCCTGGCCGCTGGGGCCCGCGGGCAACTGCGGCGCACCGCTCGGCAGCTGGGGCGGACCACCCATGGGGCCGCCCATCTGCTGCTGCGGCGGGCCCGATATGCCGGCGGGGACGGGAGCACCCGGACCGCGCATGCCCTGCTGTTGCTGCTGGTCCTGGGGGCCCGGGCCGCCCGGGCCCTCCGGGGGCTTGCGCATGTTCTGCTGGTTCTGCGCGGCGGCACGCGTGGCCGCGGCCAGCTTGGCGCGCAGGTCCTCGTTCTCGCGCAGCAGACGGGTCAGTTCGGCTTCGACCTCGTCGAGGAAGGCATCGACCTCGTCCTCGTCATAGCCTTCTCGGAGGCGGACGGTCGTGAACTGCTTGTTCCGCACGTCCTCGGGGGTCAACGGCATCTCTTCACCTCAACGTAGTCATCGGCAGTCGGCAAGACCGTATCGTCCACGCTCACCTCGCGAGACTGCTCACGATGGAGATCAGGATGTAGACGATGATCATCAGTACGAAGAAGGACAGGTCAAGTGCCACGCCCCCGAGACGCAGCGGCGGGATGAACCGCCGCAAGAGCTTGAGCGGTGGATCCGTGACAGTGTAGGTGGCCTCCAGAACGACGACCATCGCCTTGCCGGGTTGCCATGAGCGGGCGAACTGGAAGACGTAGTCCATGACCAGCCGGAAGATCAGCACGATCAGGAAACACATCAGCGCGACGTACAGCACTTGCCAAACCACGCTCATGATCCGTGCTTCCCTCTCCCCTGTTCCGTACTGCTTGTCCTGTTGTGCATCTCAGCTCTGGTTGAAGAACCCGCCCTCTGCGATGCGGGCCTTGTCCTCCGCCGTGACATCGACGTTAGCAGGAGACAACAGGAACACCTTCTGCGTCACCCGCTCGATGCTTCCGTGCAGACCGAAGACCAGACCGGCGGCAAAGTCGACAAGTCGCTTCGCGTCGGTGTCGTCCATCTCGGTCAGATTCATGATCACCGGGGTGCCCTCACGGAAGTGTTCCCCGATGGTACGGGCCTCGTTGTAGGTCCGCGGGTGCAGCGTGGTGATCCGGTAAGGCTCTCGTTCGGACACGACCTTGGGCATGATCACCGGTGCGTTCTTCTCCAGGCTCTGACGTTCTTGTGTGATGGACGCCACGGGTGCGATCCGGGCGGGTCGTGCCGGTTCCGCGGGCAGTGGGGCGGAATGCGCCACCGGCTCACGCTGCACGGTGGGTTGTACGACTCGTACCGATTCGTCCCGCGGGGGCTCGTGCGTCGGGAGCGACGCCTCGTGCCGCCTGCGGTCGCGCTCGGGCTCCGGATCGAGTTCGGGTTCGAAGTCGTCGTCGGGGTCGAATCCGCGGCCGTCGTACCCATCGTCCTCCACGAGGCCGAGGTAGACCGCCATCTTGCGCATCGCGCCGGCCATGCTCTGAGTCCTCCGCTCTGTGGTGGATCGACTGACGACTTGCCAAGTGCCCGCGATCCACGTGGTCGTATCCCCGCCTACCAGCGGTAATGACCATATTTTCTGCTGTGGTCCGACTTCTTGGCGACGTTACCCGAGCCTGGGGCGGACTCCGAGTACCGCGCTGCCGACGCGCACATGTGTCGCCCCGGCGGCGACGGCCTGCTCGAGGTCCGCGCTCATCCCTGCCGAGACCATGTTCGCAGCCGGATGCGCTCTGCGCAGGGCAGTCGACAAATCCATCAACCGCTCGAACGCGGCGCGTTCGCGTCGGGCGTACTCGCCGGTGAGCGGCGCCACGGTCATCAGGCCGTCGAGCCGCAGCCCGGGCGAGTCCGCCACGAGTGCGGCCAACTCCTCGATCCCACCGGGCCCGACCCCGCCGCGGTCCCCCCGGCCGCTCGCCCCCGCGTCCAGCGCGACCTGCAGGAGGCAGCCCACCTCGCGTCCGGCCCGGACGGCCTCCTTCGACAGGGCCGTGACGAGCCTGGCCCGGTCCACGGACTGCACGACATCGGCGTAACGCACCACGGAGCGGACCTTGTTGGTCTGGAGCTGCCCGACGAAGTGCCAGGTGAGCGGCAGATCCGCGCACTCGGTGGCCTTGGGCGACGCGTCCTGGTCCTTGTTCTCGGCGACGTGACGCACCCCGAGGTCCGAGAGAATGCGCACATCGCTCGCGGGATAGGTCTTGGTGACCGCGATCAGGGTCACCTCCGCGCGCTCCCGGCCCGCCGCCGCGCACGCCGCCGCGATGCGGTCCTCCACCTTCGCCAGGTTCTCGGCGAGTTCGGTCTTACGGTCCGTCATGCCCCATCAGTCCAGCCAGACATATCCCGCGAGTCGCCCCGTGGTGCGGTCGCGGCGGTACGAGAAGTGGTCGCCCGATTCGAACGTGCACACCGGCGACTGCTCCCGGTCGTGCACCCCGAGCCGTTCGAGCTGGGCGTGCACGCCGGCGCTCACGTCCACGGCCGGTGTGTCCCAGCTCGTCGTGGCGTATGCCCCGGGCTCGACGGCGGACACCTCGGCGCGCATCGCCCCGGGCACCTCGTAGCAGCGGCCGCAGACGGCGGGGCCGGTGCGGGCGACGATCCGGGACGGCTCGGCGCCCAGTTCCACCATGGCGCGGACGGCGGCGGGCACGACCCCGGCGACCATGCCGGGCCGTCCCGCGTGTGCCGCGGCCACCACCCCGGCGGCGGGGTCGGCGAGCAGCACGGGCACGCAGTCGGCGGTGAGCACGGCGAGGGCGAGTCCGCGCCGGGCGGTGACCAGCGCGTCGACGGCGGGAACGGTCGAGGACCCGGCCGAGCTCCACGGCCCGTCGACCACCGCCACGTCCGCCCCGTGCACCTGGTTCATCCAGACCACGGCGGCCGGGTCGATCCCCAGCGACTTCGCGGCCAGTTCTCGATTGGTGAGGACCGCGTCCGGGTCGTCCCCGACGGCTCCGCCCAGATTGAGCTGCTCGTACGGAGCGGCGCTCACCCCGCCCCACCGGTCGGTGAAGGCGAAGTGCGCGCCGCTCCGGGAAGTCACCGCTTCGAGTGGCTGTCCCGTCACTTCAGGAAGTCCGGCACGTCCAGTTCCTCGGCCGCGCTGTCGGCGTACGTCCGCGACGGCGGGACCGGCGGGGAGACCGGGACCTCGTGGTGCTGCACCGGCTCCGGGGCGGGCTCCGGCTCCTCCTTCGGCGTCACGCTGCCGAGCGAGCCGAAGGCCGGGCGGTTCTCCACCGCGGGCCGTACGGGGGCCGGCGCGGGCTCCTCGCGCTTGACGGCGGCGGAGCCGAGGATGTTCTCCCGCTTGGCCGGGGGCTGGCCGCCGTCGAAGCCGGCGGCGATCACGGTGACCCGCACCTCGTCGCCGAGGGCGTCGTCGATGACGGCACCGAAGATGATGTTGGCCTCGGGGTGCGCGGCCTCGCTCACCAGCTGGGCGGCCTCGTTGATCTCGAACAGGCCGAGGTCGGAGCCGCCGGAGATGGAGAGCAGCACACCACGGGCGCCGTCGATGGAGGCTTCCAGCAGCGGCGAGGAGATCGCCATCTCGGCCGCGGCCACCGCGCGGTCGTCGCCGCGGGCCGAGCCGATGCCCATGAGGGCCGAACCGGCCTCGGACATGACGGACTTCACATCGGCGAAGTCGAGGTTGATCAGACCCGGTGTGGTGATCAGGTCGGTGATGCCCTGGACACCGGAGAGGAGGACCTGGTCGGCCGACTTGAAGGCGTCCAGGACCGACACCTGGCGGTCCGAGATGGACAGCAGCCGGTCGTTCGGGATGACGATGAGGGTGTCGACCTCTTCGCGGAGCTCGGCGATGCCGTCCTCGGCCTGGTTGGCGCGGCGCCGTCCCTCGAAGGTGAAGGGGCGCGTGACCACACCGATGGTGAGGGCGCCCAGCGAGCGGGCGATGTTGGCCACGACGGGCGCGCCGCCGGTGCCGGTGCCGCCGCCCTCACCCGCCGTCACGAAGACCATGTCGGCCCCCTTGAGGACCTCCTCGATCTCCTCGCGGTGGTCCTCGGCTGCCTTGCGGCCGACGGCCGGGTTGGCGCCGGCGCCGAGTCCGCGGGTGAGTTCACGGCCGACGTCGAGCTTGACGTCGGCGTCGCTCATCAACAGTGCCTGGGCGTCGGTGTTGATCGCGATGAACTCGACACCCTTGAGACCGACCTCGATCATTCGGTTGATGGCATTGACACCACCGCCGCCGACACCGATGACCTTGATGACTGCGAGGTAGTTCTGCGGTGCTGCCACGTCGAAGGCCTCTCGCCTCGATTTACGGGTCGTCACTTCGCTGTGGAGCGAGGTGACGACGGATGCCGATTGGGACGGTCCGTATCGCCGACCCGAACCCTAACGCTGAAGTTTAGGGTTACCAGTGTGCGTGCTCCTGGGACTCTTCCGAACAGGACACTAAGTCGACAAGCGGCGCGCGTTCAACGAACACGCCGAACCTCCCGTTTTTCTTTTCACCCTATGTGATCAGCCATAGCGCTGCCCAACCAGGGTGCTGGCCTGCGCGGATGTGCGTCAACTCCCCGATGACGCAGGGGCGGTGGGGACACTCACGTCGAAGTGCCGCGCGCGTGGCGCGGCTTTCATCAGCGCGGCCAGTGTGCGGGCCTTCGCGCGGCCCTTCTCGCCGCTCCCCCAGGTGACGGTCCGTCCGTCGGCGAGTTCCAGCGAGATGGAGTCGTACGAACGCACCTTGACGGTCCGTGTTCCCCGGGCCACCGTGTCCGGGACGTCACCGGCCACGCGGACCGCCTCGCGCACCAGCCTGTCTTCGCCGAAGCGGCGGGTGCCGTCCTGCCGCGGGACGGCCAATTCCAGCGTCGGTACCCCCTTCGGGGCACGCGGAACCGTGGCGAACCGTACGCCCGTCGCGTCGACTTCGACGTACTTGCCCCCATTCTCCGGCTCCTCGACAATCAGGACCGCCTTGCGCTCGGTCACTTTCAGGTCGATTCCGTGGGGCCAGGAGCGGTCGACGTCCACCTCATCAATTCGCGGCAATTTCTGGCGCAAACGCGCCGCGATCACATCGGTGTCCACGGAAATGAGCGGGGCGCCGAGCGGTACGTCCGCCGCCTCGCGGACCTGTGCCGGGGTGAGCACCCGCGTCCCCGAGACCGACACGGTCTCCGCGCGCAGCCACTGCGAGCCGTACAGGACCCAGAGGCAGCCCACCGCGGCCAGCGCGAGGAGCAGGGCCCCGAGGATGAGCGTGCGCGTACGGGGGAGCCGCCCGTCGGGGGGCGGGCCGGCCCCGAGCTCCTCGTCCGCGCCGCCGCGCTCGGCGGTCGCCGTAGGTCCGGCCACACTCCCCTGCCTCTCACATCGCGCTGGTGCCCTTACTGGCGCCGGGACGCGATCGCCTCGTACACCATGCCGACGAGCAGGTCGTCGGCGTCCCGGCGGCCGAACTCACCGGCGGCGCGGGACATCTCGTACAGCCGGTGCGGGTCGGCGAGCACGGGCAGCACGTTGCCCTGCACCCATTCGGGCGTCAGTTCCGCGTCGTCGACCAGCAGTCCGCCGCCGGCCTTGACCACCGGCTGGGCGTTCAGCCGCTGTTCGCCGTTGCCGATGGGCAGCGGGACGTAGGCGGCCGGAAGCCCGACGGCGGAGAGTTCGGCGACGGTCATCGCGCCCGCGCGGCAGAGCATCATGTCGGCCGCGGCGTACGCGAGGTCCATCCGGTCCACGTACGGTACCGGGATGTAGGGCGGCATCCCCGGCATCTGGTGCACCTGCGGCAGTTCGTTCTTCGGGCCGACCGCGTGCAGGATCTGGATGCCGGACTGCTGGAGGTACGGGGCGACCTGCTGGACCACCTCGTTGAGGCGGCGGGCGCCCTGCGAGCCGCCGGACACCAGCAGGGTCGGGAGCTGGGGGTCGAGGCCGAAGGCGGCCCGGGCCTCGGGGCGCACGGCGGCCCGGTCCAGGGTGGCGATGGCGCGGCGCAGCGGGATGCCGATGTAGCGGGCGCCGCGCAGCTTGTTGTCCGGGGTGGAGACGGCGACCTGGGCGGCGTACCGCGAGCCGATCTTGTTCGCGAGACCCGGGCGGGCGTTGGCCTCGTGGATGACGATCGGCACGCCGAGGCGCTTGGCGGCGAGGTAGCCGGGCAGGGCCACGTAGCCGCCGAAGCCGACCACGGCGTCCGCCTTGGTGCGCTCCAGGATCTGCTCGGTGGCCTTGATCGTGCCGCGCAGCCGGCCGGGCACGGTGATCAGCTCGGGGGTGGGCTTGCGCGGCAGGGGCACGGCGGGGATCAGGGCGAGTTCGTAGCCGCGCTCGGGGACGAGCCGGGTCTCCAGGCCGCGCTCCGTGCCCAGCGCCGTGATGCCCACGGTCGGGTCCTGCCTGCGCAGGGCGTCCGCGAGGGCGAGCGCGGGCTCGATGTGGCCGGCGGTTCCGCCACCGGCGAGTACGACATGCACCGAAATTCACCGCTCTCCGGACGGACGCGCCGTCTTGGCGCGCCGTCGCATCGTGTTCCGTCTCCCGGGCCCCTGGGGGCCTCCAGCCCGCTTCTTGCCGAAGCGGGGTTGCCGCATCGCAAGCGCCGCCCGCGCAGCGGGTTCCTCCCGCGCGAACGCGATGAGCAGCCCGATGGCGAACATGGTCGGCAGCAGGGCGGACCCTCCGTAGGAGAACAGCGGGAGCGGGACTCCGGCGATCGGCAGCAGACCGAGCACCGCACCGATGTTGATCACCGCCTGCGCGGTGATCCAGGTGGTCACGCCTCCCGCGGCATACCTGACGAAGGGGTCCTCCGTACGTCCGGCCACGCGGATACCCGCATAGCCTAGAGCCGCGAAGAGGGCGAGCACCGACAGCGTCCCCGCCAACCCCAGTTCCTCGCCGGTGACGGCGAAGATGAAGTCGGTGTGGGCTTCCGGGAGTTGACCCCATTTTTCCACACTCGCGCCGAGACCGGAGCCGAGGAGTCCGCCGGACGCGAGCGCGTAGATGCCGTGCACGGCCTGCCAGCAGGCGTCGTTCGGGCCGGGGTCCGTGGCGCCCAGGCAGGCCAGCCGGTCCATGCGGTTGGGGTTGGTCCAGATGAGGAGGGTGCCGATGGCCACGGCGAGGGCCAGCACGCCGGCGAACAGCCGCGTCGGCGCGCCCGCCAGCCACAGCAGGCCGAACAGCACGGCCGTGAGGATGACGGCGGTGCCCATGTCGCCGCCGAGCATGATGAGCCCGAGCAGCATGAAGGCCACCGGCACCAGCGGCACCAGCATGTGCTTCCACTGGGTCAGCAGCCGCCGGTCCTGCTTGCGGGCGAGCAGGTCGGCGCCCCACAGCACCAGCGCGAGCTTGCCGAACTCGCTGGGCTGCAGCTGGAACGGGCCGCCGATGGAGATCCAGTTCTGGTTGCCGTTGACGGCCATCCCTATCCCCGGCACCTGCACCAGGGCCATCAGGACGACCGAGACGGCCAGGATCGGGTAGGCCAGCGCCCGGTGCAGCCGCACCGGCATCCGGGAGGCGGCGAACAGCAGTGCGGCGCCGATCACCGCGGCCAGGAACTGCTTCTGGAAGAAGTACGAGCCGGGCAGGGACAGCTGCAGCGCCTTGATCTGGGAGGCCGAGTAGACCATCACCAGGCCCAGCACGATGATCAGGGAGCTGCCGCCGAAGATCACGTAGTAGGCGGTCAGCGGCCGGTCCCAGGCCCGCTGCACGCGCGTGCGCAGCCGCCGCACGGGGTTCTCGCGCGGGGCGCGCGGGACGGGGGGCCGCCGGGTGACGCGCTGGAGGGGCGGCCGGCTCGTACGGGTACGCGTGGTGCGGCTACCGGCCATCGTGAGCCCCTCCCTCGGCGTGGGCGGCCAGCCGACCCCGGGGCACCGACCGCGATGGCGGCACGCATCCCTCCCCTGGGTCCCGGGCGCGTCCGGACCGGCCCGGACGCGCCGCTCAGGCGCCCGCGGCGGCGAGTCCGCGGACGGCGTCCGCGAACGCGTCCCCGCGCTGGTTGTAGTTGACGAACATGTCCATGGAGGCGCAGGCCGGGGCCAGCAGCACCGTGTCGCCCGCGCCAGCGAGCCGGCGCGCCCGACGGACCGCCTCGGGCATCGCCCCAGTGTCGGTCCGGTCGAGGTCCACGACGGGCACCTCGGGCGCGTGTCGCCGAAGCGCTTCCCGGATCAGCGCGCGGTCCGCGCCGATCAGGACGACCCCCTTGAGCCGCTCCGCCGACTTCGCGACCAGCTCGTCGAAGGTCGCGCCCTTGGCGAGCCCGCCCGCGATCCACACGATCGACCCGTACGCCGCCAACGACGCCTGTGCGGCGTGGGTGTTGGTGGCCTTGGAGTCGTCGACGTAGGCGACCCCGTCCACGTCCGCCACGTGCTCGATGCGGTGCGCGTCCGGGGTGAAGGCCCGCAGGCCGTCCCGTACGGCCGTGGCGGGCACCCCGAAGGCGCGGGCGAGGGCGGCGGCCGCGAGGGCGTTGGCGATGTTGTGCGGGGCCGGCGGGTTCACGTCCGCGAACTCGGCGAGTTCCTGGGCGTTCTTCTGCCGGTCCTCGACGAAGGCGCGGTCCACCAGGATGCCGTCGACGACACCGAGTTGCGAGGGCCCGGGCGTGCCCAGGGTGAAGCCGATGGCCCGGCAACCCTCCTCTACGTCCGCCGCGCGCACCAGGTCCTCGGTGGCCCGGTCGGCGGCGTTGTAGACGCAGGCGATCCGGTTGCCCTCGTAGATCCGGCCCTTGTCGGCGGCGTACGCCTCCATGGAGCCGTGCCAGTCGAGGTGGTCGGGGGCCAGGTTCAGGACGGCGGCGGAGTGGGCGCGCAGGGACGGCGTCCAGTGCAGCTGGTAGCTGGAGAGCTCGACGGCGAGGACGTCGTAGGGTTCCTCGGCGAGCACCACGTCGACGATCGGCGTGCCGATGTTGCCGACGGCCGCCGTGCGCAGGCCCGCGGCCCTCAAGATCGATGCGAGCATCCGGGTGGTCGTGGTCTTGCCGTTGGTGCCGGTGACCGCGAGCCAGGGGGCGGCGTCCGGGCCGCGCAGCTGCCAGGCGATCTCCACGTCCCCGACGACGTCCACGCCCGCCTCGGCGGCGGCGGCGAAGAGCGGGGAGGTGGGCTTCCAGCCCGGCGAGGTGACGACCAGCTCGGTGCCCTCGGGCAGCGTGTCCGCGTCACCGAGCCGTACCGCGATGCCCTCGGCGTCCGTGAGGGAGGCC
This sequence comes from Streptomyces sp. CRN 30, assembly GCF_034105845.1. NCBI lineage: Bacteria > Bacillati > Actinomycetota > Actinomycetes > Kitasatosporales > Streptomycetaceae > Streptomyces > Streptomyces sp. CRN 30. The sequence continues at coordinate 9,692 of NZ_JAVRHI010000161.1, forward strand.
GCGCGCTCGCGCAGCGTCTCCGAGTCGCCGCCGTCCACGACGGTGACCCGCGCGCCGAGGCCGGCCAGGGCGCGGGCGGCGCTGACGCCGCTCACGCCGAGGCCGGCGACGGTGATCCGCATGCCGTCCCAGGACGTCACTTCGCCGCCCATCCCGCGTAGAAGATGCCCAGTCCGACGATCACACAGATGCCCTGGATGATCCAGAAGCGGACCACCACAAGGACCTCGGACCACCCCTTGAGCTCGAAGTGGTGCTGGAGCGGCGCCATTCTGAAGACGCGTTTGCCGGTGAGCCGGAAGGAGCCGACCTGGATGACGACCGACATGGTGATGAGGACGAAGAGGCCGCCGAGGAGGGCGAGCAGCAGCTCGGTGCGGGAGCAGATCGCGAGGCCGGCGAGCGCGCCGCCGAGGGCCAGCGAACCGGTGTCACCCATGAAGATCTTGGCCGGGGAGGTGTTCCACCACAGGAAGCCGAGGCAGGCGCCCATCAGGGCGGAGGCGACGACGGCGAGGTCGAGGGGATCTCGTACCTCGTAACAGGCCGCCTTGTTGATCAGCGTCTCGGCGTTGGCGCAGGACTCCTGGAACTGCCAGACGCCGATGAACGTGTACGCGCCGAAGACCAGCACGGAGGCGCCGGTGGCCAGACCGTCCAGGCCGTCGGTGAGGTTCACGCCGTTCGACATGGCGAGGATCATGAACAGCGCCCAGATGACGAACAGCACCGGGCCGATGGACCAGCCGAAGTCCTGCACGAAGGAGAGCTTCGTGGAGGCCGGGGTGTTGCCGCGGTTGTCCGCGAACTGCAGCGACAGCACCGCGAAGGCGACACCGACGATCAGCTGGCCGGCCATCTTCGCCTTGGCCCGCAGACCGAGCGACCGGCGCTTGACGATCTTGATGTAGTCGTCGAGGAAGCCGACCAGGCCCATGCCCGCCATCAGGCCGAGCACCAGCAGGCCCGAGAAGGTCGGCGAGGCGTCGGCCTCGGGGTCCAGGGAGACCGTGATCAGCTTGGCCCCGAAGTAGGCGACGATCGTCGCCAGGATGAAGGCGATGCCACCCATGGTGGGTGTACCGCGCTTGCTGCCGTGCGTCCGCGGACCGTCGTCACGAATGTACTGGCCATAGCCCTTGCGGGCCAGCAGCTTGATCAGCAGCGGGGTGCCGACCAGGGTGAGGAAGAGGCCAATGACTCCTGCGAACAGGATCTGCTTCATCATCGGGCGGCGACCTCACCCTCGGCACCGGTCTCGAGCAGCGCCTGCGCGACGCTCTCCAGCCCCACCGAACGGGACGCCTTCACGAGGACGACGTCCCCCGGGCGCAACTCGCTGCGCAACAGGTCGACCGCCGCCTGTGCGTCGGACACGTGCACCGACTCCTCACCCCACGAACCCTCGTTATATGCGCCCAGTTGCAGCCAGGACGCTTCCCTGCCCCCGACCGCGACGAGCTTGCTGACGTTGAGCCGGACGGCGAGCCGTCCGACCGCGTCGTGCTCGGCGAGCGCCTCGTCCCCGAGCTCGGCCATCTCACCGAGCACCGCCCACGTACGGCCCCCCTGTGCCTGTGCGGCCTTGCCCATCGCGGCGAGCGCGCGCAGGGCGGCCCGCATGGACTCGGGGTTCGCGTTGTAGGCGTCGTTGACGACCGTCACGCCGTCCGGGCGCTCGGTGACCTCCATCCGCCAGCGGGAGAGGGAGCCCGCCCCGGAGAGCGCGGTGGCGATCTCGGTTGCGGACATGCCCAGCTCATGGGCGACGGCGGCCGCGGCGAGCGCGTTCGACACGTGGTGCTCACCGTACAGGCGCATCGTCACATCGCTTGCACCGGAGGGTGTGTGAAGCCTGAACGCGGGCTGTCCGCTGTCCATGAGTCGCACGTTCTCGGCGCGTACGTCCGCTTCGTCGCCCTCCCCGAAGAACAGCACCTTGGCCTTCGTCCGGGAGGCCATGGCGCGCACGAGGGGATCGTCGGCGTTCAGGACCGCGACGCCGCCCTCGTCCGCCGGGGGCAGCGCCTCGACCAGCTCGCCCTTGGCGAGGGCGATCTGCTCCCGGCCGCCGAACTCGCCGATGTGCGCGGTGCCGACGTTGAGGACCAGGCCGACCCTGGGCGGCGTGAGCTCCGTGAGGTAGCGGATGTGGCCGATGCCGCGGGCACCCATCTCCAGGACGAGGTAGCGGGTGTCCTCGGTCGCGCTGAGCGCGGTGAGGGGCAGGCCGATCTCGTTGTTGAGCGAGCCGGGCGTCCACACGGTCGGGGCGTGGCGCTGGAGCACCTGGGCGATGAGGTCCTTGGTGCTGGTCTTGCCGGCGGAGCCGGTGAGGGCGACGAGGGTCGCGCCGAGCCGGGTGACGACGTGGCGTGCGAGGGCGCCGAGGGCCGTCTGCACGTCGTCCACCACGATCGCGGGCACTCCGACGGGCCGGGACGCCAGCACGGCCGCCGCGCCCGCCTCGACCACGGAGGCCGCGAAGTCGTGGCCGTCCACCCGCTCGCCGGCGAAGGCGACGAAGAGGCCGCCGGGCTCCACGTCGCGGGAGTCCCGGACGACCGGTCCGGTGACGAGCGCCGACGGATCCGGTATGTCGTGCGTCTGCCCGCCGACGACTGCTGCGATCTCGGCGAGGGAGAGGGCGATCACAAGTTCATCCCTGGGTCTTCTGGATAGCTTCGCGAAGCACCTGGCGGTCGTCGAAGGGACGCACCACCCCGGCGATGTCCTGGCCCTGCTCGTGGCCCTTGCCCGCGACCAGCACCGTGTCCCCGGGGCGCGCGCGGGCCACGGCGGCGGCGACGGCCGCGGCCCGGTCCTCGAAGACCTGGACCTCGCCGCGCTCGTGCACCGGTACGGACGCCGCGCCCTGGAGCATGGTTGCGAGGATGGCGAGGGGATCCTCGGAGCGGGGGTTGTCGGAGGTCAGTACCGCGGTGTCGGCGTACCGGGCCGCGGCGGCGCCCATCGGGGCCCGCTTGGTGGTGTCCCGGTCCCCGCCGCAGCCGAGCACGACGTGCAGCCGGCCCTCGGTGACCTTGCGGAGCGCCTTGAGGACCGACTCGACCGCGTCCGTCTTGTGCGCGTAGTCGACGACCGCGAGGTACGGCTGTCCGGCGTCCACGCGCTCCAGGCGGCCGGGCACGCCGGGCACGGCGGCGACGCCGTCGGCGGCGCTCTGCGGGTCGAGGCCGGCGGCGGCGAGGGCGACGATCGCGGCGAGGGTGTTGGCGACGTTGAAGGGACCCGGCAGCGGCGCCCTGGCGGCGATCCGCTCACCGCGGGGGCCGAGCACCGTGAACGTGGAGTCCAGCGGGCCGATCTCGACGTCCGTGGCGCGCCAGTCGGCGTCCGGGTGCCCCTCCGCGGAGAAGGTCGTGACGGGGACGCCGGCCTCCTTCACCAGCCGGCGGCCGTACTCGTCGTCGAGGTTCACCACGCCCTGCCTGCTGCGCCCGGGAGTGAAGAGCTGCGCCTTGGCCCGGAAGTAGTCCTCCATACCGGAGTGGAACTCCATGTGCTCCGGGCTGAGGTTGGTGAAGACGGCGACGTCGAAGACGCAGCCGTCGACGCGGCCGAGGACCAGGGCGTGGCTGGAGACCTCCATGACGACCGCGTCGACCCCGCGCTCGCGCATGACGGCGAACAGGGCCTGGAGGTCGGTGGCTTCGGGGGTGGTCCGCTCGGACTTGATGCGCTCGTCGCCGATGCGCATCTCGACGGTGCCGATCAGTCCGGTGCTGCGGGCCGTCCGGAGGCCGCCCTCGGCGAGGTACGCGGTGGTGGTCTTGCCGGAGGTGCCGGTGATGCCGATCTGGAGGAGACCGCTCCCCGGCCGGCCGTAGATCGTGGCCGCCAGTTCGCCCATCCGCGCGCGCGGGTCCTCGACGACGAGGACGGGCAGCCCGGTGGCGGCGGCGCGCTCGGCGCCCTTCGGGTCGGTCAGCACGGCGACCGCGCCCAGCCCGGCCGCCTGGGCCGTGAAGTCGGCGCCGTGGGCGCGGGCGCCGGGCAGGGCGGCGTACAGGTCGCCCGGGCGCACGGCGCGCGAGTCGTGGGTGATGCCCGTGACCTCGGCGGCGCCCTCCGGCCGTACGGCCCCCAGCTGACCGGCGAGCTCCGCGAGGGGCGCGGCGGACACGCGCACCGGCCTGGGCGGTCCCGGGTACGTCACGGATTCGCCGTTCTGGGTGGTTCGGTACTGATCAGCGTGTGGCACGGCGGTGAGCGTACCGGGCGCACCCCCGCCGGAGCGAAGTGAGGCGCCGGGCGGGGCGTCCGGCGGAGTGTGGTTCCCGGAGTCGGGAGTGATCGTTGTCACGGGCCTGTTCCTGGTGGGTTCTGTCCGGTGGTGCTGATCGGTGGTCGGGCCCGGTGGCGGGGGCCCGGGCGGCGGCGGTGGTCAGGGCTGGAAGGTGACGGGCAGCCTCGCGGGCCCGGCCCCGGTGGGCGGGACCTGGAGCGTCTTCAGCGCGAACTGCATGACCTCCTTGTAGACGGGTCCGCAGATCTGGCCGCCGAAGTAGCTGCCCTCGGTGGCGTTCTGGATGGCGCAGTAGACGGTGACGCGGGGGTTGTCGGCGGGGGCGAACCCGGCGAACGACGAGGTGTAGCCGCGGTACTTGCCGGTGGCCGGATCCACTCTGTTCGCGGTGCCGGTCTTGCCCGCGACGCGGTAGCCCGGGATGCGCGCCTTGGTGCCGGTGCCCTCCTCGTCGTCGACGACCGACTCCAGCATCCGGGCGAGCGTGGTGGCCGTCTCCTCGCTCACGACCCGCGTCTTCCTGGGCTCGGGTGCCGGGGTGAAGCGGCCGTCGGGGCCCTTGGTGCCGCGGACGAGGGTGGGCTCGACGCGGACGCCGCCGTTGGCGACGGTCGAGAAGACGGAGGCCGCCTGCATCGCGTTGATCGAGACGCCCTGGCCGAAAGGGATCGTGTACTGCTGCGAGGTCGACCAGTCCTTCGGCTGCGCGAGGATGCCCTTCGTCTCGCCGGGGAAGCCGAGCCCGGTCGGGCTGCCGATGCCGAACTTGCGCAGGTACGAGTGGAGCACCTGGTTGGCCTCGGCCTGGGTGTCGCCGAGCTGGCCGGTGGCCAGGATGGTGCCGATGTTGCTGGACTTGGCGAGCACGCCGTTGAGCGTCAGGTACCAGGTCGGGTGGTCGACGTCGTCCTGGAAGAGCCGGTCCCCGCGGTGCAGCCGGTTGGGCACGGTGACCCGCGTCGACGGGGTGGCGACGTTCTCCTCCAGCACGGCGGCCATCGACATGACCTTGGCGGTGGAGCCGGGCTCGAAGGCGTCCTGGAGGGCCGCGTTGCCCAGCGCGTCCGGGTCGGCCTTCGACAGGTCGTTGGGGTCGAAGCCGGGCGAGTTGGCCATGGCGAGGATCTGGCCGGTCGCCGTGTCCTGCACGATCACGTAGCCGCGGTCCGCCTTCGACTCCTCCACCTGCTCGGCGATGGCGTTCTGGGCGGCCCACTGGATGTCGCGGTCGATGGTGAGCTCCACGTCGGAGCCGGGCACCGCGGGCGTCTCGGTGGAGCCCGCGGTGGGCACCTGGCGGCCGCCGGACTGGGCGTACCGGATCTTGCCGTCCTCGCCGGACAGTTCCTCGTTGAGCTGCTGCTCGATGCCGCCGCCGCCCGTGCCGTCGGCGCCGACCCAGCCCAGTATCCCGGCGGCGAGGTCGCCGTTGGGGTACACGCGCTTGCTGCTGGCCTCCTGGAAGACGCCCGCCAGCACGTTCACCGTGGCGGAGTCCTCCCTGGACTTCTTCGCGAGCGCCGACCTCAGGTCGCTGATCTGCTTCCAGACCTGCGGGGTCTGGCGGCGCGCGAGGACGACGTACCGGGTCTTCTCCGCCTTGAGCTTCCCGGCGATCTCCGCCTGGTCCTGGCCGAGGATGGGCGCGAGGAGCGCGGCCGCCCGCTCGGGCGCGTCGGCGATGTCCGTCTCCTCGCGGGTGAACATCGTGGGGTCGGCCGTGATGTCGTTGGCGTCGACGCTGCTCGCCAGGGCCACGCCGTCGCGGTCGGTGATCCCGCCGCGCTCGGCGGCCAGGGTGTGCACCACGTAGCGGTTCAGCTGGGCCTTGGCGGCGTACTCGCCGGCGTCGACGGCCTGCACCTGGAGCAGCCGTACGACGAAGGCGGTCATCACCAGCGCCAGCACGAGGCTCACCAGGCGCAGCCGGGGGCGCGGGCTGCCCAGCCGGATGGTGCGCGGGGCCCCGGGGCGGGCGGCGCCGGAGCGGACGGTGCCGGGCCGGGAGGTGCCCGGGCGGCGCGCGGGCCGGGCACCGGGGCCGGGGCGGCGCCGGCCGTCCGTGCGTACGGGCCGGGCGGGTCCGGGCACCCGGCGGCGCGGTGGTTCCCTGTCGGACACTTGCG